>JBBSNQ010000328.1:0-2089 GCA_038232575.1 Solirubrobacterales bacterium
ACGCGCGCGAGCGTCTCCTCGCGACCGAGCGCCGCGACCGACTCGAAGATCCCCGGCGAGATCGTGCCGCCGGCGATCGCGACGCGCAGCGGCTGGAAGACCTCGCGCGGCTTGGTGGCCAGCTGCTCGACCACGCCGCGCAGGGCCGCCTCGACCGTCTCGACGTCGAAGGGGTCGAGCTCGGCGAGCGCCCGCCGCGCTGCGGCGAGGCGGTCGGCCGCGCCGTCGTCCATCACCTTCTCCCAGGCGCGCTCGTCGGTCGGCTGGCGCTCGATGAGGAAGCCGGCGAGCGGCCAGAACTCCGACAGGGTCTGCAGCTTCTCCCGGGCGACCGCGGGGGCCGCGCCGAGGTCGGTGCGGCCCAGGTGGCGCTCTAGGCGCTCGGCGAGGTCCTCGTCCGCCAGCTCGCGCAGGTAGCGACCGTTCATCCAGCGCAGCTTCTGCTCGTCGAAGACCGCGGGCGCGCGCGAGACGCGCTCGAGCGAGAAGCCGGCGATCAGCTCCTGCGTGGTCATGAAGGTCGTCGAGGCGTCCAGGCCCCAGCCGAGCAGCGCGATGTAGTTGCGCACGGCCTCGGGCAGGTAGCCCTCGTCGCGCAGCGCCTGCACCGACGCGGCCCCGTGGCGCTTGGAGAGCTTCTTCCCGCCGGGGCCGTGCAGCAGCGGCAGGTGGGCGTAGATCGGCGGCTGCGCGCCGAGAGCCGCCAGCACGAGCGCCTGGCGCGGGGTGTTGGAGAGGTGGTCGTCGCCGCGGATCACGTGGGTGATGCCCAGGTCGAGGTCGTCGACCGCGACGGCGAGGTTGTACAGCGCGCTGCCATCCGAGCGCGCGATGACGAAGTCGTCGATCGAGGTGTGCGGAAAGGGGACGGTGCCCCGGATCACGTCCTCGACGGCGGTCTCGCCCTCGTCGGGCACGCGCAGGCGCACCGCGCCCTCGTCGGTGTAGGCGTGGCCGTCCGAGAGCAGGCGATCGATCGCCTCGCGGTGGCGCGGTGCCCGCGCCGCCTGGGAGATCGGGCCCTCGTCGGCGTCGAGCTCGAGCCAGCGCAGCGCGTCGAGGATCTGCTCGACGTTCTCGAGCGTCGAGCGCTCGCGGTCGGTGTCCTCGATCCGCAGCACGAACTTCCCGCCGTGCCGGCGCGCCAGCAGCCAGTTGTAGAGTGCCGTCCGCGCGCCGCCGATGTGCAGGGCCCCGGTCGGGGAGGGCGCGAAGCGGACTCGCATGGGATCGGGCATCGACCGGATGCTATGCGCGGGAGACCGCGAGCACGTGGATGGGCCCGGGAGCACGCAGGAGCCGGACACGCTGGCGCCTTGGCGCAGGTGGCTGATAAGACGGAGGGCGATGGATCGCACGACCGGGACCCAGCGATGCTGATCGGCGCTCACGTCTCGACGGCCGGCGGCCTCGCCAACGCGCACCGCCGCGGCGTCGAGATCGGCGCCGAGGCGGTCCAGGTCTTCAACCAGTCGCCGCGGATGTGGCGCCCGACGCGCTGGAAGGACGACGATGTGGCCGAGTTTCGCGCGCTGATGTCCGACGGGCCGATCCGCTCGATCGTGATCCACGCCGTCTACCTGATCAACGCCGCCTCGAAGGACCCCGAGATCCGCGAGAAGTCGCGCGCCTCGCTGATCCACTCGTTGCGGATGGGCGACGAGATCGGCGCCGATGGCGTCGTGCTGCACCCCGGCTCGACGGTCGGCGAGCCTCACGGGGAGGCGCTGGGGCGCGTCGGGGAGACGCTGCGCGCCGCGCTGGGCGAGTCCGAGCGCGGCCCGCTGCTGCTCGAGGACACCGCCGGCGCCGGCAACACGCTCGGCCGCACCTTCGATGAGCTCGCGCGGCTGACAGAGCTCGCCGGCGCCGAGCGGCGGCTCGGCGTCTGCCTCGACTCGTGCCACCTGCTGGCCAGCGGCTACGACGTACGCACCGCCGACGGCGTGAGCGCGGTGATCGAGCAGTGCCACGCGGCGCTCGGAAGCGAGCGGCTGCGCTGCCTGCACGTCAACGACTCACAGACCCCGCTGGGCTCCAACCGCGACCGCCACGCGCCGCTCGGCGAAGGCGAGCTCGGCGCTCGCGG
>JBBSNQ010000329.1:0-2078 GCA_038232575.1 Solirubrobacterales bacterium
GATGACGACCGAGGGGGCGGCGGCGGCTTTCTACGAGCTCGCCTCGGAGGAGCAGCTCGATTGGATCCCGCCCACCGCGACCTGGCTGGCGGAGAACGCAGACGTGCGGATCGCGATCATGGCCGACGCCAACGCGCGCGCTCTCTCCGAGGTCGACCCCAAGCGCCAGGCGCGCACCTCGAAGGCGCGCAAGCCGCTGATGGAGGCCTCGATGCGGCGTGCGGCCGCTGGAGAGCACCGCTGGTCGCTGACGTTGTTTCCGACGCACGCCTACGCGAGCGAGGCAGGGATGTCGCTCGCCCGCTACGAGGACTTCTACTACGCGGCGTGCCTGACGAACGACGAGGACCCGCTCACCGCCTGGCAGCGCCAGTCAGACGACGTGCGGCGCCTGGCCGAGTGGATCGAGGGCAAAGAGGAGGTGCACGTGCTGGGTCCGGGGACCGACATCAAGCTGGGGATCGCCGGGCGGAGCTTCGTCCCCTGCACCGGCGAGCACAACATGCCCGACGGCGAGTTCTTCACGGGCCCGGTGGAGGACTCGGTCGAGGGTGAGGTCGCCTTCTCCTTCCCGGCGACCTACGGCGGGCGTGAGGTGGAAGGCGTGCGCCTTCGCTTCGAGGGCGGCAGGGTGGTCGACGCCTCGGCGCAGCGCGGCGAGGAGTTCCTGATCGAGACGCTCGACACCGACGACGGCGCGCGCCGCCTCGGGGAGCTCGGGATCGGCACGAACTACGGGATCACGACCGGTACCAAGGAGATCCTGCTCGACGAGAAGATCGGCGGGACCGTGCACATGGCGATCGGCATGAGCTACCCGGAGACCGGCGGCGTCAACGACTCCGCCGTGCACTGGGACATGGTCTGCGATCTGCGCCAGGGCGGGTCGATAACGGTCGACGGCGAGGAGCTCCAGCGCGACGGGCGCTTCGTCGTGTGACGGCGCGGCCGCTGCGTCCGGGGTCGAGCCGCCTGGCGTGGCTCCTCTGGACGCTGAGCGGGCTGTTCCTCGCTCGCGTGCTCGGTCAGATCCTCGTCGTATTCCTCCACGTCCCCTACCTGCCCGCGGCGGCCGAGTGGTACTCGGGTCTCCTGCCGTACCCGCTTCTGCTGCCGACGCAGATCGCGATCCTCGCGGCGATGGGTTGGCTCAACTCGAACGCGACGCGCGAGCAGGTCGAGGCCTGCCATCCGCAGCTGGCCGCGCTCCTGCGGCGCAAGGACGAGCACGATCCCGGCGGGCTCTTCTCGAGCGACTGGCACGCCCACACACGCGCGCTCCTCGAGGGTGAATAGGGATCGCCGCGGCCGCTGAGCGTCAGGTGCGCGGGCTCGGCGCGCCCGCTGTGGCGTGGATCCTCTACGACTTCGCGAGCACGATCTTCTCCTACGCCGTCCTCACGCGCTACTTCAACGAGTGGATCGTGATCCAGCGCGGGCGGCCGGACTGGGTCGTCGGCCTGATGAGCCTCTGCGTCGCGGCCACACTGCTGCTCTCGCTCCCCTTCTTCGGAGCGCTCGCCGATCGCTCCGGCCGGCGCAAGCCGCTGCTCGTAGCCTTCACGCTGCTGAGCGTCGGCGCCACGGCCTCGCTGGCGCTCGCGGGCAGCGTCGGGGTCGCGCTCGTGCTCGCGGGCGTCGCGATCTTCGGCTTCAACTCCGCGCTCGCCCACTACGACCCGTTGCTTGCAACGGTCGCATCGCCCGCGCGAAGCGGCCTCGTATCCGGGCTCGGCGTGGGCGTCGGCTACGTCGGCGTACTGGTTGCGATCGCGGTGCTCTCGCCGACCGTGCCGCCCGGCGACAACCAGGCGGCGTTTCTGCCGACGGCCGCGCTGTTTCTGATCTTCGCGCTGCCTTGCTTCCTGCTCGTGCGCGAGCGTGGGCCGCGGGGCGCGCCGGAGAGTCCGGCCGAACCCGCGCGTGCACCTACGTCCCCGAGGCAGCGCAGCATCCCTGGCGGGCTCTTCGGGCTCGCTGCTGACCTGCGCGGGCACTGGCGCGTGCTGCGCAGGATCCCTGGGGAGGCTTCGACGCAGCTGATCGGGAGCGTGCGCCGGGCCGCGCGCGCCCCCTAC
>JBBSNQ010000330.1:0-2051 GCA_038232575.1 Solirubrobacterales bacterium
CGGGTCGACTGCGCCATGATCGGCGTCGCCGACGGCCTCACGCTCGTGCGCAAGCGCTGACCCAGTCAGAGCAGCTCGACGGCGCAACGGATGCCCGCTGCGCGGACCAGGCGAGCGTCCGTTGTGAGCAGCGACGTCGCCCCTGTCGCCTCGGCCAGCGCCGCGTAGGTCGCGTCGTAGGCGCTCAGGTTGCGGCGGAGCGCCCACATTCTGGGCCGCAGCCAGTCGGCGGGAAAGCGCGTGATCGTCAGGCCGCTGAAGCCGTCCAAGGCAGCGGCACCCTGCTCGTCGCTCAGGGTGAGGCGAAGGACGAGGCTCCGCAGGACGTGGGTGACCTCGCTGTCGATCAGGTGCGGGGCGGCGAGCTCTTCGTCTCCGAGGCGGTCGGGATCGAGATCGCCGGCGACGAGCTCGACCACCACGCCGGCATCCACGACCCTCAGGTTTCGCGTCCCTCATGCAGTGCAGACAGGATCGTCTCCCTGTCGACGCGGCCCCCGACTCGACGCTGCGTGCGACGTACTACAGCGGCGTTGTCGCGCACCCGCTGGGCCCGGCCGGCCACCTGCTCGAGCTCGCGCCGCAGGTACCCGCGAGCGACAGACCCTCCGCTTCCGCCGCCTCGGCCAATGCATCGCGGACATCGTCAGGCACGTCCCGAATCTGGATTACCTTGGGCACAGGATCAGGATACCCGCGATGGGTGCAAGCTGCACCCGCTCAGGCCTACTTCGCCCCGCCCTTGCGCGGATCTCGATCCCCAATCCCGATAGCTCCGCCAATCCCGCTAGCCTCTCCCGCGATGCCGAGCCAACCTCCACAAGCAGGCGATCCGGCGCCGCCGCTCGAGCTTCCGCGGCTCTCCGAGGCCGCCGGCAACGGCTTCAGCCTCGAGGACGCACGCGGGCGCCCGGTGCTGCTTACGTTCCTGCGCCACGCCGGCTGACTGTTCTGCCGCTCGCATCTCGTGAAGATGCTGCGCCACCGCGATCGGATCGACGCTGCCGGAACGGCGGTCGTCGTCGTGCACGACTCGCGCGAGCAGGTGTGCTCAGGCATGCTGCACGACCTCGACATTCCCTACCCCGTCGTGGTCGACGCCGAGCTGCGCGCGTACCGCGGGTGGGGCCTCGGCGAGGCCTCGGCCGCGCGCACGTACCTCTCTCCGCGCATCGTCTTCGATTACGCGCGCATGATGCTCGGCGGCGAGCGGCCGCTTCGCACCGGCGGCGATTCGATGCAGCTCGGCGGCGACTTCGTGGTCGGCGCCGATGGGCGCATGACCTACGCGCATCCGCAGACGGGCGTCGACGACCGGCCGCCGACGGGCCTGCTGCTGCGCGAGCTCGAGGCAGCCGCGGCGGCTAGCTCCGCGGCCAGCAGCCAGAGCTCCGGGGGCCGGCGGCCGGGGCTTCCGGTCGGCGGCTAAGGGTCGAACTGGCAACGAGGGCAGGGCAGCCGTCCCGGCCGAGGGGTAGAATCCGGTTCACAACGGATCGCTCGCGATCACCAAGCGCCCGGCTGCCGGATGCCGCCCGGCGCCCGCCCCACCTCAGGTCATGAAGGCACTCTCCGACTCGCCGCCTGACTCGCCCCCCGACTCACTGCGCGCGCTCGTCGAGCGCTTCGACGCCGAGCCCTTCGACGCACCCGCCGGTAGAGCGCGCATTCGGCTCGTGGTCTCAGACCTGGGCTCCGAGTGGGACGTGCTGGTCGATGAGGACGAGCAACAACCCGGGGCGCGACTCGTAAGCGCCCCCGCGCGCGAGCGAGCCGACGCGCTGCTGATAGCCGATCTCGCGACCTGGAAGCGGATCGCCGAAGACATGCGCCACGGCATGGACGCCTTCAGGCAGGGCCGGCTGAGCGTCCGCCGCGATCTGCACCTCGGCGTCGGACTGCTCGCCGCCACGAGCGGCGAGACCGGGCCCGAGCGGCTCGCGTTCTCGCGCGTGGAGACCGAGGCCGGCCGGCTGGCCGTGCTGCAGGCAGGCGCGGGCGAGCCCGTCGTGCTCGTGCACGGCCTCGGCGCGAGCAAGGCATCCTTCCTC
>JBBSNQ010000331.1:0-2045 GCA_038232575.1 Solirubrobacterales bacterium
GCACATCCCGCGAAGCGCTCGGTCGCGTGCCCTGGGTTCCCCTCCTCCGGGATGCCAGCCACAGCCTGGCAATGATCGATTGATAGATAGTCACGATCATCGCCCCTCCCTCAATCTGATCGACGGGCTGCGCGAGGAGCTTCTTGAGCAGCAGGAGGCAATTCGAGCGGGTAGAGAACCGAGGGAGACAGCCGATCCCTTCGCTCTGGCACTGGGTCAATTGGAGCTCGCCCTGAGCTAGACCGCGGCTAGCTCCAGGCGCCACGCGAAAGCCAGTCGTCTACGCGCCCGCCCGCCCTGCCTCCACCAGTCGCAGCTTCTCCGCACGCGCCAACTTCTTGATACGGGCCTCCTCCCCCATCGCCGCCCCGCGCGAGGCCATCGCCGCCGACCACGCCAGCTCCACCGGACGGCGCGACCGCGTGTAGCGGCTGGCGACTCCGGCTCGGTGCTGGTCGAGTCGTCGCTCGAGGTCGGTCGTCCAGCCGCAGTAGAGGCTGCCGTCCCCGCAGCGCAACAGGTAGACGAAAGCGCCCGCCGACATCGCGTCAAGCCTACGGCCCGCGGCGACGGCCGGCGGCCCCCGGCGTCAACCGCGCCAGATCGGGTAAGGGACTCAGTACATGGATGCCTCCCCCGACAGCCTGCTCGCCACGTATCTCAACGACCACCTCGCCGGCTCCACCTTCGGCGTCGAGCTGGCGCGCCGCGCGCGCGGCGCCAACGAGGGCACCGAGCTGGGTGCCCTGCTCGTCGGTCTGACGAGTGAGATCGAGGAGGACCGCGCGGTGCTCGAGTCGATCATGGAGTCCGTCGGCGCCGGACGCGACCCCCTCAAGGCGCGGCTCGCCTGGCTCGGCGAGAAGGTGGGGCGGCTCAAGCCCAACGGCCGGCTGCTCGGGTACTCGCCGCTCAGCCGGCTGATCGAGCTCGAGGGCCTCGGCCTCGGCCTCGCGGGCAAGCAGGCGATGTGGCTCGCCCTGCGCGCCATCGACGACCCCCGGCTGGCCGGCTACGACTTCGCGGCGCTGTCCGAGCGCGCCGAGCGCCAGCGCGCGGACATCGAGCCCTGTCGTCTCGCGGCCAGCCGAGAGGCGTTTCCTGCCGGGGCGAGCCCCAGCTCTCGCACTTCCTAGAAGCCCTCGGGGTGACGGCCGCGGTAGCCGCGCGCCGAGCGCTTCTCGTCCGACCAGCGGGTGCCGGTCTGCTTGCGCGCGCTGGTGTCGAAGCGCAGTCCCGCGACCATCATGTACGAGTGGCCGGCGTTGGCGCGGATCGTGATCCAGCGGCCGCGGCCGCCGAAGCGCGTGTAGCCGCCCGAGGCCAGCGAGCCTGCTGCTGAGGGCGGCACGATAGTGACGTCGCCAACGCGATGCCGAGCGCTCTAGGGTCGGGCGGGTGAAGGCGCGCCCGGCTCTGGTCCAGATCCTCCCTGTGCTGCTCGCAGTGCTGGCGCTCGCCGCAGGCGCCGCCGCCTGCGGCGGCGAGGCGGCGCAGGAGGGCGGCGTTGGGGGTGTGGGCGAGCCGGGCGGCTCCCGAGACACCGCTGGCGAGCCTCGCCTGGGCGACCGTGCCGCGCCCGAGGCCACGACGCTCGTCGCCGCGCTCGGCGACTCGATCACCGCGGGCTCGCCGCTGTGGGACCCCGACCGCGCGATCCGCGCGCAGCTCGGCTCGACTGTCGACCCGCGCAGCCAGTACGAGTACTGGGCGCAGCGGCGCCTCGACGGCGTGCGCTTTCGCAACTGCGGCGTCGCCGGCGAGCGGACCGACCAGATCGCCGCGCGCCTCGAAGGGTGCGCGCGCGGCGCTGACGTGCTGATCGTCCAGGGCGGCGTCAACGACATCGCCCAGGCGCGCAGCCCCGAGGAGGCGGCCGCGAACCTGCGCGCGATGGTGCGGCGCGGGCAGAGATCCGGACTGCGCGTGGCGCTCGTCGAGGTGCTGCCTTGGAACAACGGCTACCCGCGCGCCGCCGAGCCGATCTCAGAGCTCAACCGCCTGATCGGCGCGATCGGCGAGGACCTCGACGTTCCCGTCTACCC
>JBBSNQ010000332.1:0-2024 GCA_038232575.1 Solirubrobacterales bacterium
GAACGTCTCAGACGCGGACGGGAACGCGGCGACCATGACGGTCCCCGTCTCGACAGCGGCTACGTCACCGAGCGCCGAGAACGTCGCGGCACTCGATAGCGCGCCCGCTTCTGAGAGCGCCTCAGCCGCCGCGTCGCGCGCTCCCGCGGCGTCGACCTCGAGCTCGCGGTCGAGTGCCATCAGGCAGCGCCCCCGCGCGAGCCGGTAAGCGGCGTCCAGCCAGACCGGGTCGAGCGTCTCCCGGTCGAGCGCGACGATCATCTTGTTGCCCTCGTACTCGGTCAGCGGCTCACGCCCGGCGGGCACCTTCTCCTCCGAGGCGACGACCAAGATCGCGAACTGCGCGTCGCGCTCCTCGAGCGCGCCGTTCAGCACCTCCCACGCCGCGTTCTTCGAGAGCCGCTCGTCCTTGGCCTCGACCACGATCCGGCTCGTCGCCTTGCCGGAGGCTCCGCCCAGCTCGATCAACACGTCGCCCTTCTTGCCGCCGCTCGCCGAGCGCTCGTCGCCGACATGCAGCGCGGCGTCACCGCGAGCCTGCGCAAGACGCTCGATCACCTCGAAGGCGCCCTCCTCGAAGGTGCGCCCCTTGCCGGTGCCGCGCTCGCGCTCTGCCGCGAGCTCGACCGCCGCCTCGCGCGCGCCCGCAAGCAGCTTGACCTCGCCCTGCAATCCGGCGAGCTTCTCGAGCAGCGCATCATGGCCCTCGCGCGTTGTCTTCATCTCGCGCACGACGGCCGCCTGGAACCCCGCCAGCGGGTTGTGCCCATCCTCGGCAGAGAACTGCTTGAGCAGGTCCTGGCGCGACTCCTGCAGCAGCTTCGTCATCAGCTCGCGGAGCTGGTGCTGAACGGCGGTGTTGCGATCGCCGCCGAAGTTCCGCGCGACGAGCTCCGTGAGCTCCTCCGAGTGGGCGTCGAGCGCCCGGGCCATCGCGCCGTCGTCCTCCCCCAGGAAGGACTCGAGTCGCTCCTGAAGGCCTTCGCCGAGCTCGCGGGCGCGCTCGCCGAAGGAATGCTCGAGCTCGTGCGTCGAGCGCTCGAGCTCGCGCCTCAGGTAGTCGACCTCCGCGGTCTGCGCCTCGCGGTCGAGCACGCGCGCGCCTATCTCGAGCGCGTCGGCGACCGTCTGATCGCCGGCCGTGCCCTGCTCGAGGCGGCGCTCGAGGAGCTCCGCGAGCGTGCGGTCCTCGACCTCGAGCTCGTGGATCAGGACGCTCCCGTCGCGCACCTCGACGCTCGGCGGATCGGCTTCGTGCAGCTGCAGGGGACGTGCGGCTTCCATGACAGTCAAGCACGGTAGGCCGAGCATCGGACGGAACCGCGCCCGACCGCCGCATGCGCGGGGCCTGGCTCCGGTGAGGCCCTCGTCGCGGCGCTCGGTTCGGGCTCACGCGACGTTGGTTGCGTAGTGACTCTCGTGTAGCCGTGGTGCGTCGCTTGCGCCCTCGCTCGCGGCCGGCGACGAGGTCCCCACCGTCGCCACCCGCGCGTTGGGCGGGGCGGTGCTCCCCTGCCTCAGCCGGTCGACGCGGTGCAGTCGAGCGAAGTCGACGCCCTGATCGACGCTCGAAGTCAAAGCGCAACGCGCATGCACAAGCGCAAATGTGGCCCGCCGCCTGCCGATTAGAGTGGCCATATGCCCACCGAGGTCGGGATACGCGAGCTCAGGAGCTCCCTCAGCGACTACATCGACCGAGCGCGAGCCGGCGAGGTCGTAACCGTCACCCGCCGGGGCACGCCCGTCGCTCGGATCGTTCCGGTAGATCAGTCTTCGGCCATGGCCAGACTCGCGGCAGCGGGAGCGATTGAGTGGAACGGGACACGGCCCTCGCTCCCCCGTCCGGTCCGGCCGATCGGCGAAGGTCCCGCGGCGAGCGACTACGTGCTCGAGGGTCGGCGCTGATCGGCTACCTCGACACGAGCGCGCTGATCAAGCTCGTGGTCGAGGAGCCGGGGACCGCGGAGGTCCGGGAGGCGGCCGCCGCGGTCGAGGGCATGCTGACCACCCGTCTTGCCCGAGTC
>JBBSNQ010000333.1:0-2020 GCA_038232575.1 Solirubrobacterales bacterium
ACGTAGTCGATCTCCTCTTGCCCGAGGAGCTCCCGGTAGCGCGTGAGCGGCTCCGTGCTCACGCCGTGGTCGCCGACGGCGAAGCTCGAGTCTGCCTTTATCGGCAAGCCGTTGAACGTCGGCTCGAGCAGCGTCGGCAGAAACTCGATGCCGAGGTGGCTGGCGAGCGAGCGCATCGCGCTCTCCGTGTCGGTCAGGAGGTCCTCGAAGCTCATCAGGTAGACGCGATCGCCGTAGCGGCCGCGAGCGGCCTCCGCGGCTGCGGCCGAGCGGACCCAGAGGTCGATCGCGCTCTCGATCGTGCCGTAGTCGCGGTCCTTGTGCTCGCTCGGCTCGAGGTCACGGTAGCGGCGCGCCGAGAGGTACCAGCTGCGTGGGTCCCGGATGATCGAGATCAGATGCCCGTCGGGGTAGGTCTCGAAGAAGCCGGCGACGCTCTCCTCGTAGGAGCTGAGCCGGGCCGCGAACGCCGTGATCCAGCGCTTGGGCTGCGCGTAGAGGTTCTGGTTGTCGAGCCACGCATTGAAGTAGGAGGTCATGTAGCAGTCGAAGATCGCGCGCCGCGAGTCCGGCCGCAGGCGCTCCACGGCGGCATCGAAGATCGCCCGCTGGAGCACGGGAGGAAAGAGGAAGGGGAAGGTCTCCTCGGCGCCGTCTGCCGTCCTGCGGCTGGCCGCCTTCTGGTAGCCCTGCTGGAAGGAGGTCCCGGCCGCGCCCTCGTAGAGCGTCGCGAACCATTCGCCGGGGTCGGCCCCCAGGTCGAGCTCGGGCCACACCTCCTTCTTCGGATGCCCGGTGTGCAGCTCCTGCGGATGCGCGTGCAGCTGAGGGTGGGCGTCGAAGAGCTGCGAGAGCAGCGTCCCTCCCGAGCGCTGCAGCTGACTCACCAGAACGAGCGGCTCGCGTACCTCGACGAGGTGCCGGGTGCGTTGCCGGCGGAGCGTCTCGCTGTCCTGGAGTGGGTCCGCGTCGCCGCTCGCATACGCCCGCCGATCGGGCGGCACGACGCTCCGATGGATCTCCTCGAGGTCGCTGTGCAGCCTCTGCACCTGCCTCTCGAGCTGCCGGTGCTGCTTGCTCAGTCGCTGCTCGAGCTCGCGCAGCGCGCCCTCCTGCCTGTTGGGCCAGAAGAGCCTCAGCGCAACGGCGTGCGCCACGCGCCGGAGCATCGATCTCCGGGGCCGCCCGGAGGCCGGTGCTCGCGCGTGGTCCTCGTCGGGCGCCCCGGGGGTGCCTGGCGTGTCGGTTCCGGGCATCGCTGACATGATCGCGGTTTCGAAAGCCGACGGGGGGATTCGAACCCCCGACCCCCGCTTTACGAGAGCGGTGCTCTGGCCAACTGAGCTACGTCGGCGGGAGGGCCCGCGGCGCTCCGCACGGGCGGCGCGCAGTCTAGTGGTCTTGCTCGAGGCGTTCGGTCCGCGGGCCGACGTCCGCGACGCGGGGGGCGAAAGTCGACTCCGAAGCCCTTTGACGGACAATGACGGCTCGCGAGCGGCTCGCCGACCTGCCCACCCGAGAGCTCCCGGGAGGCCTTCGCCTGGCGGAGGCTCGCTCGCCACGGGCGCGCACGCTCGGCCTCGCCCTGCTCGATCACCCGCCACGCGGGGAGGCGCTGCTGCTGCGCCGCTGCGGCTCGGTGCACACCTTCGGCATGCGCTTTGCGATCGACGTGCTCTTCCTCGACCGACACGGGCAGCTCGCGCGGATCGTGCGGGGTGTGCCGCCGCGCCGCGTGCTGTGGTGCGCGGGCGCCGCCGCCGTCGTCGAGATCTGCGCGGGCGAGGCGGACCGCTTCATGACCGCCGGTCTCGCCTCAGCCGTCTTCGCCGACCAGCTGCTCGACGCGCAGGAAGAGCGCGCTGAGCGCGAGCTCCTCGGTCACGTTCAGCTGTAGGGATAGCCGGGTCTCCTCGCAGCGCTCCGCGGCTTCGCGCAGACGGGCGGAATCGCGCCCGGCGCCAGCCTGCATCAGCGTGGGCAGGCGATCGGTCGCGAGCACCGCACGCTCGGCACCCTC
>JBBSNQ010000334.1:0-2011 GCA_038232575.1 Solirubrobacterales bacterium
CGCAGGCAGCCGAGGACGATCTGCTCGTCGGGCTCGGCGCCCACGCGCACGCGCGACCAGAGCGGGCCGCCCGCGATCAGCGCGGTCTTGACCACCTCGGCGTAGCCGGCGGCGCGCTCCTCCGCCGGCAGCGTCGCGAGCGCGTCGGGATCGACGATCACCGCGCTCGGCTGGGGGTAGGCGCCCGCGGAATTCTTGCCCTCGGGAAGATCGACGCCGGTCTTGCCGCCGTAGGCGGAGTCGACCTGCGCGACGAGCGTCGTCGGCACCTGCACATGGCGGATGCCGCGCTGGTAGACGGCGGCGCAGAAGCCTGCGAGGTCGCCGACGCCGCCGCCGCCGACCGCCGCCACGACGTCGTCGCGCGACGCGCCGGCACGCGCCAGCTCCCGTAGCACCTCCTCGACCCGCGTGAGCGTCTTCTCGCGCTCCCCCGGGGGGATGGCGATGCGCGCATCGGCGTCCGGGAGCTCGTGCAGGGCGGCGACGTGCTCGTCGCTCACCACGAGACGCCGAGCACCGAACGGATGGAAGAAGCCGCTGCCGATCAGGCCACGGCCGAGGAAGACCGGGTACTCGCCCGAGGCCGCGCCGGCCCACACGAGGCGCGTCCCCGCGGGCGCGTCCGCGAGCGCCTGCACGGCGGGCAGTGCGCGGCGCGGCGCTCCGCGATCTGCGGGCGGCACCACGGCGTCGGCCACCGAGTCATACAGGCCAGCGCGATCGCGGTGAAGCTGCTCGAAGCGGCCCTGGTCGCGCGCGAGCGGGCGCCCCTTGCCGCTCGCCCGCCGCCACGCGTCGGCGGGCTCGACCTCGAGGTGCACGACGGTGTGCGGGGCGAGCGCCTCGCGCACCCGCTCCGACGTGATCGCGCCGCCGCCCAAGGCGATCACGCGCGCGTCCGGCCGCGCGAGCAGGCGCACGACGATCTCCTCCTCGCGGCGGCGGAACTCGGCCTCGCCCTCGGCATCGATGAAGGCCTCGATCGTGCGGTCGAGCTCGCGCTCGAGCTCACGGTCGCTGTCGAGCGCGACCGTCTCGAGCTCGGCCGCGAGAGCGCGCGCGGTGCTCGACTTGCCGGCGCCCATGAAGCCGACGAGCACGATCGCCGGCGGTCGCGGCCCGGCGATGTCCGCGCGAGCAGCCGGGCCCGCTCGCCCAGCGGGCTGACCAACTGCGCGCGCGCGATCGACGTCGGTGCCGGCCCGATCCCGGCCCTCGTCCCCAGTCCCGCTGCGGGTCAGCGCCTCCATCCGATGCGCTCCTCGTAGGCGCGCAGGGCGGCGAGCGCGTCGTCGACGTGGTCGCCCCCGAGCTTGTCGCGGTAGGCGGAGGCGAGCACGAGCGCAACCATCGCCTCGGCGACGACGGCCGCGGCCGGGACCGTGCACGAATCGGTGCGCTCGCGCAGCGCCTGCGCCGGCTCCT
This sequence comes from Solirubrobacterales bacterium, assembly GCA_038232575.1. Classification (GTDB taxonomy): domain Bacteria; phylum Actinomycetota; class Thermoleophilia; order Solirubrobacterales; family Thermoleophilaceae; genus JACCZP01. Next base: position 1,429 of record JBBSNQ010000334.1, read on the forward strand.
TCGTGGCGAGGTCGACCGAGCGCAGCGGCTTGGTTAGCGTCGGCAGCGGCTTCATCGCGCCGCGGACGACGAGCGGATCGCCGGTCGTCATCCCGCCCTCGATGCCGCCGGCGCGGTTGGTCTCGCGGTGGAAGCCGCGCTCCCCCGACCAGAAGATCTCGTCGTGGGCGCGCGAGCCGGGCACGCCGGCGAGCGCGAAGCCCTCGCCGATTCCGACCCCCTTCATCGCTTGGATCGACATGATCGCCTGCGCGAGCCGCCCATCGAGGCGCTCCTCCCACGATACGTGCGAGCCGAGCCCCGGAACGAGCCCGAACGCACGCACGTCGTAGACGCCGCCGAGCGACTCGTTCGCCTTGCGCGCCCGGTCGATCTCCTCGATCATCGCCGTGCTAGCGCCCTCGTCGAGGCAGCGCACCGGCGAGGCGTCGACGTCATCGAAGTCACCCACCTCGAGAGCACGGTTGGGGTCGGGCGCCGCGACGGCGCCGATGCTCAGCACGTGCGAGCGCACCTCGACGCCGAAGCGCCGCAGCAGCACCTTGGCGAGGGCGCCGCAAGCGACGCGCGCGGCGGTCTCGCG
>JBBSNQ010000335.1:0-2005 GCA_038232575.1 Solirubrobacterales bacterium
GATTCCGGCGACGATCGCCGGCGCCGACGGCATCGCCAATAAGGGAGCGCCGGCCGAGGAGCTCTTCGAGGCAATCCGTCTCGTGGCTAAGGGGTCGTCGGTGCTGCCGCCCTCGCCGCCGGAGATGCTCGAGGCGGCGGTCGCGAAGCTCGACGACGAGGAGCAGGCGATCTTCGGTCTACTGATGGAGCGCCGGTCGTGCTCGGAGGTGACAGCCACGCTCGGCCTGGAATCGGAGAAGCTCGGCGCGCGCGTGCGCGAGATGATCGGCAAGCTCGGCGCCGAGTTCTCCCCGGAGGTCGGACAGCCGACCGCCGCCGAGTCGCTCTAGGCCCGGTCAGCCGGGTCGACCGCCCCGAGTCGCTCCAGGGCCGCTCCAGGACCCGCCGGCCGAGCCGCGCCGGCGCCGCTTCAGCTCATTCCCCGGCCCCGACCGCGGCGACGCCGGCGTACTCGGGCTGCGGTCCCTGGGAGCTCGGCTCCACGCGGATCGCCTCCTTGGCGATCTCGGCGCCTTCGGCGAGCCTGCGCCGGTACTCGCGGTGCTCGCTCGCCTGCATCCGCGAGATGACGAGCCGCTGCACCTGCGCGGTGCCCTCGAAGAGCTGATAGATCTTCGCGTCGCGCATCCACTTCTCGAGCGGGCACTCCCTGCTCTGCGCGAACGGGCCGACGAGATCCATCAGCGCCGGGATCGCCCAGACGGCGACGTCGCCCGCCTTGAGCTTGGCCATCGAGCCCTGGCCGCCCGTCATCGGGATCCCCGAGCGCCCGAGCCATGCCCCCCGCTGGACGAGCAAGCGGCTCGACTCGATCTCGGTCGCGACATCGGCGAGCGTCTGCTGGATCCGCTGGCGCTCGAGCAGCGGGGCGCCGGCCGTCGAGGAGCCCTCCTCGAGCTCGGCGAAGGACCAGCCGTCGCTCGATCGCCCATCGAGGTGCTCGAGCGTCCACTCGTAGGCGGCCTGGGCGATGCCGAGCGCGCCCGCACCCACGAGCGGTCGCGTCAGCTCGAAGGTAGCGAGAGCGCCCGAGGAGCGCGAGCTCTGCCCGCTGCGCGCGCGCTCGAGCTTGCGGTTCAGCCGGTCCATGCCGCCCAGCACCTGCTCCTGGGGGACGCGGCAGTTCTCGAGCACGATCTCGGCGGTGTGCGAGGCGCGGATGCCGAGCTTCGACTCCTTCTTGCCCTGGCTGAAGCCCGGCGCGTCCGCGCTGACGATGAACGTCGCCTGGCCCCGGTGGCCGAGCTCGGGGTCGACTGTCGCGACCACGAGGTGCACATCCGCGATGCCGCCGTTCGTTATGAAGACCTTGGTGCCGTTCAGGACCCACTCGTCGCCCTCGAGGCGCGCCGAGCTGCGCAGGCTCTTGACGTCGGAGCCCGATCCGGCCTCGGTGACCGCGTAGGCGCCCAGCTTGATCTCGTCGCCCATGCCGTAGAGGCGAGGCATCCATTCCCCGATCTGCTCCGGCGAGCCCGAGGAAGCGAGACCGGCGGCCGCCAGGCCCGTGCCGCTGACCGCGAGCGCGATCCCCGCGCAGCCCCAGTGGAGCTCCTCGCCGTAGATCACGCCGAGCTGCCCGTCGCCGTCGCCGGCGAGGCGCTGGAGATGGTCGAGGCCCTCGAGGCCCCAGCGGCGCGCCTCGGCGATCACCTCGTAGGGGACGCTCTCGTCGGCGTCGTGCGCCGGAGCGACTGGGCGTATGACCTCGCGCGCGAACTGGCGGCAGCGCGCCCTGAACTCCTCCTGCTCGTCTGTGAATCGAAAGTCCATCGCGGTTCGCCTCCTTGGCTCGGGCTACTTGCCCGTCGCCGATCGCTGCCGTGGGCGCTCGCCGGACGGCGGCCGGGCGAGAACCGATTGACTAGTCAGTCAATCGTCTGCCGAGAATGCTACCGCGCGCGCCGGCGCAGCACGTGGACGTCCTCCCGGCGGCGCGTGACCTTGGTCGCGTCCAGATGCTCGAGCAGTGCCTGCGCGTACTTGCGCGATGTGCCGAGCGC
>JBBSNQ010000336.1:0-2002 GCA_038232575.1 Solirubrobacterales bacterium
CTGATCGAGCGAAACGGCGAGCGATTCGTGCTGCGCCGCCCGCCGCGCCCCCCGCTCCCCCCGTCGGCACACGACGTGCTCCGCGAGGCGCGGCTGCTGCGCGCGCTGGAGGCCACTGAGGCGCGTACCCCGCCCGTGCTCGCAACCTGCGAGGACGAGGAGGTGCTCGGCGTGCCCTTCTACGTGATGGAGGAGATCGAGGGGCATGTGATCACGAGTGAGATGCCGGCGGCGCTGGACTCCGAGGCCGAGCGCGCGCGCATCGGCGACGAGCTGGTCGACGCACTGGTGGAGGTCCACGCCGTGGATTGGCAGGCGGCGGGATTGGAGGGCTTTGGCAAGCCGACCGGCTACCTCGAGCGCCAGCTGCGGCGCTTCAACGGGCTGTGGGAGCACAACCAGACGCGCGACCTGGAGGTGGTGACGGAGGTGGGCGAGTGGCTGGCGGCGAACCTGCCCGAGTCGCCGCAGTCGACCATCGTGCACGGCGACTACCGCCTTGGAAACGTGATGGTGGGCGCCGATCCGCCCGGCCGGGTGGTATCGATCTTCGACTGGGAGCTGGCGACGATCGGCGATCCGCTCGCCGACCTGGGCTACATGACCGTGACCTGGGTGGCGCGCGACGACCCCGAGGACACGATGTTCAGCTCGCTCTCGGCGGTCACGCGCGCGGAGGGCTTCCCGACGCGTGAGGAGATGATCGCCCGCTACGAGGAGCGCAGCGGGCGACCGATGACCGCACTTGCCTGGTACCAGGCGCTGGCGCTGTGGAAGGCGGCCGTGTTCATGGAGGGCAACTACAAGCGCTACCTGGCCGGCGCGAGCGACGACGACTTCCTCGCCATCTTCGACGAGGGCGTTCCCGCGCTGGCCAAGAAGGCCCGCGAGATTGCCCACGCCGGATGAGCGGCCAGGCGTTGAGGGGGCTGCTGGTGGACTTCGGCGGCGTGCTCACCACAAACGTGTTCGACTCCTTCCGGGAGTTCTGCCGCACCGAGGGCCTCGACGAGGACGCCTTCGTCACGCTGTTTCGGTCGAATCCGGATGCACGCGCCGAGCTGCGGCGCGTCGAGACCGGCGAGATCGACGAGCCGGAGTTCTCGCGCCGACTCGGAGCAATGCTCGGTGTGGCCGAGCATGAGGGGCTGATCGACCGCCTGTTCGCCGCAATGCGGCCAGACGAGCCGATGCTCGCGGCCGTGCGGCGCGCGAAGGCCGCCGGGGTGCGCACCGGCCTGATCTCGAACTCGCTCGGCGAGGGCCGCTACGACCGCTCGACGTTCCCCGAGCTCTTCGACGGAGTCGTGATCTCAGGTGAGGTCGGGATGCACAAGCCCCAGCCAGAGATCTACGAGCTCGGCGCCGCGCGGGCGGGCCTCGGAGCGCCCGAGTGCGTGTTCGTGGACGACCTGCGCGAGAACTGCGAGGGCGCGGAGGCGGTGGGGATGACCGCCGTGCTGCACCGCGGAGCGGAGGGGACGATCGCGCGGTTGGAGGAGCTGCTCGGAGTCGAGCTCGGCTAGAGCGTGCAACTCGTGCTCTGGGACATCGACGGAACGCTGGTGCGTACCGGCCCCCACGGCCGGGATGCGTTCGGGGATGCCTTCTCGGCGGTGTTCGGCCGCGACGTCGACGTCTCCGAGCTGCCGATGGCCGGGCGCACGGACCACGCGATCGCGATGGCGATGCTGGCCGAGGAGGGCGTCGAGGACCCCGAGCACCACCTGGACCGGGTGCTCGGCGAGCTGGCGACCGCGCTGAGCGCCAAGCGCGCGGCGATCGCGGCCGACGGCAGCGCGACCCCCGGCGCCCGCGCGGCGCTAGAGGCGCTCCGGGGCGATGCAGACCTGACGCAGTCGCTGCTGACCGGCAACCTCGAGGTCAACGCGGCGCTCAAGCTCTCGGCCTTCGGGCTCGCGCAGCTCGTGGATCTCGAGATCGGCGGCTATGGCTCAGACCCCCACGCTGCGCGTACCGACCTGGTCGGGGTGGCCCGCGA
>JBBSNQ010000337.1:0-1981 GCA_038232575.1 Solirubrobacterales bacterium
CGGAACCAACGTCGCGTGAGCCCGAACCGAGCGCCGCGACGAGGGCCTCACCGGAGGCAGGCCCCGCGCAGGCAAGCGCTGGAGTGGAGGCCCCCGCAGTGTCTAGCAACTGAGGACGGTCCGCCGGCCGCCCGGCCCTACACTGAGCCCCGATGCCGTTCCCCGCAACCCGCATGCGCCGCCTGCGCAGGACCGGCACGCTGCGCGGCATGGTGCGCGAGACCGAGCTTTCGCCCGCGCACCTCGTCTACCCGATGTTCGTCGAGCTCGGCACCGATAGCCGCCAGCCGATCGAGGCGATGCCGGGCATCGAGCGCCTGTCGATCTCGCACGCGGTCGAGGAGGCGGGCCAGGCGCACGCGCTCGGCATACCAGCGGTGCTGCTGTTCGGGATCCCCGCGGAGAAGGACGAGCAGGGATCGGGCGCCTACGACGAGGAGGGCGTCGTGCAGCTCGCCGTGCGGGCGATCAAGGAGGCCCACCCCGAGCTCGCCGTGATGACCGACGTGTGCCTGTGCGAGTACACCTCGCACGGCCACTGTGGATTGGTCGGCCCCGACGGCGAAGTCGCGAACGACCTGACGCTCGAGCTGCTCGCCAAGACCGCGGTCTCCCACGCCGCGGCGGGCGCCGACGCGGTCGCGCCGAGCGACATGATGGACGGGCGCGTCGGGGCGCTGCGAGCCCAGCTCGACGCCGAGGGCCACACCGACACCCCGATCGTCGCCTACTCGGCGAAGTTCGCCTCCGCGTTCTACGGGCCCTTCCGCGAGGCGGCCGGCTCGACACCGGCCTTCGGCGACCGCCGCTCCTACCAGCTCGATCCGGCGAACGCCGAGGAGGGGGTGCGCGAGGCGCTGCTCGACGCCGAGGAGGGCGCCGACATCCTGATGGTCAAGCCCGCGCTTCCCTACCTCGACGTCATCAGGCGGGTCAGGGAGGCCACCCGGCTGCCGATCGCCGCCTACAACGTAAGCGGCGAGTACACGATGATCAAGGCGGCGGCTGCCGCGGGTCACCTCGACGAGCGCGCGGCCGTGCTCGAGGCGCTGACGGGCATCCGCCGCGCCGGCGCCGACATCGTCGTGAGCTACCACGCGAAGGACGTGGCCGGGTGGCTCAGCTGAGCGCCGCCGCGCGCGACAAGGTCCGCTCGCGCTCGAACGGCGCCGCGATCCCGCTCGACGAGCTCGACAAGCGCCTGCTCAACCTGATGCAGGGGAGCTTCCCGCTCGATCCGAGACCGTACGCGGCGATCGCGCGCCAGGCCGAGGTCTCCGAGAAGGAGGTGCTCGAGCGGGCGCAGCGGCTGCTGGACGGACGCATCATCCGCGAGATCACGCCGATCTTCGACACGCGTGTGCTCGGCTACAAGTCGATGCTGGTCGCCGCGCGCGTCGATCCCGAGAGCCCCCACCGGGCCGCCCGGGCGATCAACGCGCATCCGGGCGTCTCCCACAACTACCTGCGCGACCACGACTTCAACATGTGGTTCACGATCGCCGTCGAGCGCGATTCGGAGCTCGGCCTCGACGGGACGCTCGACATCGTCGCGCGCGAGGCCGGCGCGGAGTCGATGCGCAAGCTGCCGACGATCGTGCTGTTCAAGATCAACATGGACCTCGAGATGGAGCGGGGTACGGGCGACCTGGCGCGCGCGGGTGCGGCGGTCGCGCCACGTGAGCCGGATCCGATCGAGCTCTCCGATCTCGACCTGGCGGTGATCCGTGGCTCGCAGGGTCCAATGCCCGTCCTGCCCGAGCCCTACGCGCCAAGCGCCGAGCGCGCGGGTGTGAGCGTCGAGCGCCTTCTGGAGCACCTCGAGTCGCTGCGCGAGCGCCGCGCGCTGCGCCGCGTCGCGGCGATCCTCTACCACCGCCGCGCCGGCTTCTCGGCCAACGGGATGGGCGTCTGGAAGGTGCCCGAGCAGGACATCCCCGCGATCGGCCCGCGCATGGCCGCCTTCCGCGGCGTCTCGCAC
>JBBSNQ010000338.1:0-1964 GCA_038232575.1 Solirubrobacterales bacterium
CGTTGACGACCCCGGTCGAGGTCTCCGAAAGCGTCGTGAAGACGACCTCGACGCCCGCGTTCTCCGAGAGCACACGGTCGAGATCGGCTGCCTCGACGCGCGAACCCCAGCCCGCGTCGTGGTGGACCGTGGCGGCACCGTAGGCATCGCACAGCTCCTTCCAGCGCTCGCCGAACTTGCCGCACGATGCGACCAGGGCGGGCTCGCCGGGACGGGTGAGGTTCGCGACGGCGGACTCCATCGCGCCCGTCCCCGAGGATGCGAAGAGCAGCACGTGGTTGCGCGTCCCGAAGACCCCCTTGAGGCGCTCGAGGCAGCGCGCGTAGCGCTCGACGAAGGCGGGCGCGCGGTGATAGGGCATCGGCTCGGCCATCGCCTGGGCGACCGCCGGGGGGATCGGCGTCGGGCCGGCGGTCATCAGGTACTGCTTCAGGTAGGGGTCGGCCATCGCTAGAACTCGGTGTCGATCCAGGGCATCATCGAGCGCAGCTTGGCGCCCTCGCGCTCGACCTGGTGGTCCTGCTGGGCCTCGCGCATGCGCTGGAAGTTTTCCTGGCCCGCCTGGTTCTCCGCGATCCACTCGCGCGCGAAGTCTCCCGACTGGATGTCGGCGAGGATCTGCTTCATCGCCTTGCGCGTCGGCTCGCCGATCACGCGCTCGCCGCGCGTGAGGTCGCCGTACTCGGCGGTGTTGGAGATCGAGTAGCGCATCCCGGTGATGCCCTTCTCGTACATCAGGTCGACGATCAGCTTGAGCTCGTGCAGGCACTCGAAGTAGGCGAGCCGCGGGTCGTAGCCCGCCTCGACGAGCGTCTCGTAGCCTGCGCGCACGAGCTCCGTGACCCCCCCGCAGAGGACTGCCTGCTCACCGAAGAGGTCGGTCTCGGTCTCCTCCTGCATGGTGGTCTCGATCACGCCGGCGCGGGTGCAGCCGATCCCCCTGGCGTAGGCGAGCACCAGGTCACGGCCCTCGCCGGTCGCGTCCTGGTGCACCGCCACGAGCCCGGGGACGCCGGTGCCGTCGACGAACTGACGCCGCACGAGGTGCCCGGGCCCCTTCGGCGCGACCATTCCGACGTCGACGCCGGGCGGCGGCTCGATCTGGCCGAAGTGGATGGCGAAGCCGTGCGCGAAGAGGAGCAGATTCCCCGGAGCGATCCCGTCGGCGATCTCCGACTCCCAGATCTCGCCCTGGCGCTCGTCGGGCAGCAGCACCATGACCACGTCGCCGCGGCTCGCGGCGTCGGTGGTCGAGAGGACCTCGAGCCCCTCGGCGCGCGCCTTCTCGGCCGAGGAGGAGCCCTCGCGGAGCCCGACGATGACCTCGACGTCGCGGTCGCGCACCGAGTCGCGCAGGTTGAGCGCGTGCGCGTGTCCCTGCGAGCCGAAGCCGAGGACCGCGACCGTCTTGCCGTCGAGCTTGCCGAGATCGACATCGTCGTCGTAGATCACGGCGGGCACTGTAGCCGCTCGGCCTCGGCCAGCTCGCGCTTGAGCAGCTTGCCGGCGGCGGAGCGCGGCAGCTCGGAGACCGTCCTGATCGCGCGCGGAGCCTTGTAGGCGGCGAGGCGCGCGCGGCAATGCTCGATCAGCTCGCGGGAGAGCGCCGCGTCGGTCGTCGCAGTTGCCGGGTAAGCCTCCGCGGGCAGCGCCCCGGGGGCGCCGGGCGGGCTTCGGGAGGCCCCGCAGTCCTGCGGCGACCCCGACGGCACGACGTAGGCGACTACGACCTCGCCCCACTCGGAGTCGGGCCTCCCCACCACCGCTGCGTCAGTGACCGCCGGGTGGGTGAGCAGCGCCCGCTCGACCTCCGCAGCAGCCACGTTCTCACCTCCGCTGACGATGACGTCTTTGAGCCGCCCCTCCACCCACAGCAGGCCATCGGCGTCGATCCGGCCGCGATCACCGGTGTGGAGCCAGCCGTCCGGGTCGCGCGCCCCGGCGGCGACCATTGGGCCCGCGAC
>JBBSNQ010000339.1:0-1958 GCA_038232575.1 Solirubrobacterales bacterium
CAGCAGCTCCGCGAGCGCCGCGAGACGGCCACCGTCCTCGGCCGCCCGGCGCGCCGCCAGCGGCAGGTAGCGCGGGTCTATGGCCCGTTCCGGGGAGGTGTCGAGCAGCCGATCGAGCTCCGGCTCGTTGTATCCGCTGTCGCGGAGGACCTTCCCCAGCTGCCCGTGCAGATCGGCGTGAGGCGAGCGGTGAGCGGAAGGCGCCTGCTCCACGCCGAGAACATACGCGAGGCAGCCGAGCACCACACGTACCGTGCGCCCCGCCTCGACCCGCCGCTGGTGACGCACCTCCGCCCGCTCGTGCCCCGAGCGGCCTCTAGGATCTCGCCTTCCACCGCACCAACAGGAGATCTCTGTGACCCGCTTTCGCATCACCGTCGTCGCGCTCATCTCGCTGCTCGCGCTCGTCGCCCTCGTGGCCGGCTGCGGCGGCGGCGGCGACTCCGAGCAGCCGCCCTCCCCCTCGGCGCTCGTGATCGACTCGGCCCGCGCCCTCAAGGCGCAGAAGCCGACCCGCTTCGCCTTCGACACCCAGGCCCGCGTCGACGAGCTCGTCCCCGCGGCGGGCGCGAGCCCTCAGGTGCAGCAGTTCAGCGGCAGCCCGACCTCGCTCGGCCTCAACGGCGCCTACTCGGCCGAGGCGATCCAGGCCAGGGGCTCGGCCTCGTTCGCGGGCCAGACCTTCACCGCCGAGGCCCTGGCGGGCGCGCGCGAGCTCTACGTGCGCTTCCTCGGGTCGTGGTACGGCACCAAGGACATCGGCCTCCAGCAGCTCCGCCAGCAGGCCGAGCAGCGGGGCGGTCGCTCCTCCGACCAGGCCTTCAACGAGGCGGTCGCGAACATCGAGCGCTACGGCCGCGACGTCTTCACCGGCGAGGTCACCGAGGGGCCCGAGGTCGACGGCACGCCGACGTGGCAGACCGAGGGAACCCTGAACGTCGACGGCCTCCAGAAGATCGCCGAGCGGCAGGGCGAGCAGGTCGACGCCCAGGACCGCGAGGTCTTCGAGAAGATCGCTCAGGGCACGACGCTCGCCTACGTGATCGGCCAGGAGGACAAGCTCCCCCGCCGGGTCAGGTTCGCCGTGAACCTCATGCCGTCGCAGTTCGCCGGCAGCGCCCGTGAGAACGGCGAGGACCTGAAGCAGGTAGAGCGCGTGCGCGCCTCGTTCACGGTGAACATGAGCAAGTGGGGCGACCCGGTGGAGATCAAACCGCCCGCGAACTTCCAGCCGATCGAGCAGCTCGCCCAGCGCTTCCTCGGCGGAGCACTCGGAGGCGGCGCCGGGCAGCCGAGCCAGTAGTAGTGGCGAAGCCGGCTCGCGAGGCGGTCCTCGCAGCGCTCCTCGAGCGCCACGGGCGGACCTACTGCGACGAGCTCGGGATCGACATCGAGAAGGGCACGCCCTCGCCGCTGTTTCGGTGGCTGTGCGCGTCGCTGCTGTTCAGCGCGCGTATCAGCTCCGAGCTCGCGACGCGCGCGGCGGTCGCGCTCGCCGATGCGGGCTGGACCACGCCCGAGAAGATGGCCGGCGCGACGTGGAAGCAGAGGGTGAAGGTGCTGAACGAGTCGGGCTACGCGCGCTTCGACGAGCGCACGGCGACGATGCTTGGTGAGACCAGTGAGCTGCTGATCGATCGCTACCGCGGCGATCTGCGCCGGCTTCGCGAAAAGGCCGGCCGCGATCCGGAGGACGAGCGCAAGCTGCTCAAGGAGTTCAAGGGGATCGGCGACGTGGGCGTCGACATCTTCTTCCGCGAGGTGCAGACCGTCTGGGAGGAGATCGCGCCGTTCGCGTCTCGGCGTCCGCTCGAGGCGGCGCAGCGCCTCGATCTCGGCGGCGGCGCCGACGAGCTCGCCGAGCTGGTGTCGGAGCGCGAGCTCTCGCGCCTCGTCGCCGCGCTCGTGCGCACCGAGCTCGCCGGCGACCACGACGACGTGCTCGAGGCGGCGAAGGG
>JBBSNQ010000340.1:0-1950 GCA_038232575.1 Solirubrobacterales bacterium
CGACCAGCGAAGCGAGGGCCGATGAACAAGTTCGAGACGCTGAAGGCTGAGAAGGACGGGCTCGACGTCTACGACGCGCTGATGCGCGCCTCGCGCGACGGCTGGGAGACGCTCGACGAGGACGACATCGCGCGCCTGAAGTGGTACGGCCTCTACGCGCACAACGCGGGGGACGGCCACTTCATGCTGCGGGTCAAGGTGATCCAGGGCGTGCTGAGCGGCGAGCAGGCCGAGCTCTTCGCCGACCTCGCCGACGAGTACGCGCGCGGTTTCCTCGACTGCACGACGCGCCAGTGCGTCCAGCTCCACTGGATCGGGCTGAAGGACATGCCCGACATCTTCGCGCGCCTCGAGGCGGCTGGTCTGACGACGCTCGGCGCCTGCGGCGACATCACGCGCAACGTCGTCGGCTGCACGCTCGCCGGCATCGCGCACGACCAGGTCGCCGACGGCCAGCGCGTGGCCGATGCGATCCACCACCGACTGCTCGGCAGGCGCGAGTACTCGAACCTGCCGCGCAAGTACAAGATCTCCGTCACCGGCTGCGCCGAGGACTGCGCGCGCGGGCTGATCAACGACGTCGCGCTGTCGGGCGCACGGGCCGAGGACGGCACGCCCGGCTTCAACGTGCGCGTCGGCGGCGGGCTCTCCTCGCATCCGCGCTTCGCTCGCTGGATCGACGTCTTCGTCGACGAGGAAGAGGCGCCAGAGGTGATCGAGCAGATGACGGCGATCTTCCGCGACTCCGAGGAGAACCGCGAGAAGCGCGGCAAGGCGCGGCTTAAGTTCCTGCTCGACCGGATCGGGCCCGACGCCTTCCGCGAGGAGCTCGAGCGCCGCCTCGGACGCGAGCTGCGCCGCGGCGCCGACGCCGCCCCGGACCTGCGCGGCCACGACCACATCGGCGTGACCCCGCAGAGCGACGGCGAGCACGCAAGCGTTGGGCTGTGCGTGCCGGTCGGCCGCCTCCAGGGCGAGCAGCTGCGCGAGGTCGTCCGGCTCGCACGCGCCTACGGCACGGGCGACGGAGAGGTGCGCCTGACCCACCAGCAGAACATCCTGATCCCCTGGGTGCCGCTCGCGCGCGTCGACGAGCTGAAGGCCGAGCCGCTCCTGCGCGACTACCTCTCGCCCGAGCCCGAGCTCTTCGCGCGCGGGCTGCAGACGTGCACGGGCAAGGAGTTCTGCGGGCTCGCGAAGGTCCACACCAAGGACCGAGCAGCCGAGATCGCGAAGTTCCTCGACGCCAACGTGACCCGCAACGGCCACGGCGAGGATCTGCGCGTGCACTTCGCAGGCTGCTCCTCCTCCTGCGCCCAGCACCAGATCGCCGACATCGGCATCGAGGGCGTGCTGAAGAAGGTCGACGGCGAGTTCGTCGAGGCGATGGACATCCGCATCGGCGGCCACCTGGGCGCCGAGCCGAAGTTCGGCGACGTCGTCGTCAAGAAGATCCCCCACTGGGACCTCAACGAGACGCTGCTGCGCATCCTCGACCTCTACGAGGCCGAGCATTCCGGCGAGGAGACCTTCGCCCAGTTCGCCGCGCGCACGCCGTCCGAGTGGTGGAGCGAGCAGCTCGCACCGGATCCGATCGAGGCGTAGGTGAGCAACGTGGCCGCCCTCGCCGTAGCCGCTCCCTCCGGGTCAGCAGGCGCTCCCGCGGTAGCTGATCCCTCAGGAGCAGCTGGCCGCGCTGCCGCGGCGGCTGGCAGCACGTCCGCAGTAGCTGATCCCCCCGCGACGGCTGGCAGCGCGGCAGCGCTCGCCGAGCCGCCCAGCCTCGCGGGCGCGCCCGCGCTGCCCGGCATCCCCGACCTCGAGCAGAGCCCCGCCGAGGACGTGCTCGCCTACATGGTCGAGCGCTTCCACCCGCGGCTCTACGTCGCCTGCTCGTTCCAGAAGGAGACCTCGGTGATCGTCGACATGCTCGTCCGCATCGAGCCCGAG
>JBBSNQ010000341.1:0-1939 GCA_038232575.1 Solirubrobacterales bacterium
GGCCCCGACGCGGGCCTGTTCTCCAAGGAGCGCCGGGCGTTTCGCTGATCTGTCACGTTCGTGACGGTGCTGTGCGTCGCGCGCCGTGCGAGAATCGGGGGCGTGGCCGACCGCGAGCTGATCGAGCGCTTGGACGCGCACATCGAGCGCATGGATGCCCACCTCGCGCGGGGTGAGGTGTTGATGGCCGAGAACCGCGCGGCCTCCGAGCGCCACGCCGAGGCCTCGGAGCGCAATACCGAGGCCTTCGAACGGCTCGAGCAGACGTTCGCCGACATGCGGATCTTCGTCGGTGACACCCTTACGCGCTTCGACCGCATCGTCGAGCAGCGCGACCGCGAGCACCATGCCTGGCTCGAGGAGCACGAGCGCGAGCACCACGCCCGGCTCGAGCAGCACGACCGCGAGCACCATGCTCGGCTCGAGGAGCGCGACCGCGAGCACGCGGCCTGGCTTGAGCAGCACGAGCGCGATCGCGCGGCCCGGCTTGAGCAGCGCGACCGCGAGCACGCGGCCTTCCTCGACTCGCTCTCACAACGGCTGCAGGCAGACACGAGCGCCACCCGAGCGGAGTCCAAGGCCGCCCGGGACGCGGCGGTCGAGTCGCGCAGCGAGAGCCACGCCGTCGTCCAGGCCGTGATGCGGCTGATCGACAAGATGGACCGTTACTTCCCGAGCGACGGCCCGGCGACGGCGTAGGCCGGACGCGCCCGGGTGATCCGGATCGCCGTCAGCCTTCCTGGCGAGCTGGTCGCCGCCGCCCGGCAGTCCGTGGCGGAGGGCCGAGCCGCGTCCGTGTCGGCCTTCATCGCCGAGGCGCTCGAGGGGCACGGGCGCTGCGGCGATCTCGCGGAGCTGTTGGCCGCCATGGCCGCCGAGGCGGGCTCGCCCACCGAGTCTCGGCGCGCCCGATTCGCTCGCGCGCCCGCGGCCTGGTTCTCCAAGGTCCGCCGGGCGTTTCGCTGAGACGTTATAGTCAGACTAGTCATGACCACCGCCGGCGTCGCGGAGCTGAAGGCCAGGTTGAGCGAGTACCTCGGCCGCGTGCGCGGGGGGTCGGAGATTCTCGTAACCGAGCGCGGTCGGCCGATCGCGCGAATCGTGCCGGTCGAGGCGCCGGGCGACCTCGCCGAGCTCGAGCGGGAGGGAATCGTACGAGTCGGTCCGATGCAGCTGCCGCGGGAGCTGCTCGATTCCGAGCCGCCGCGCATGGATGGTCCGGGGCTTACCGAGGCCCTGCTCGAAGAGCGCGGCGAGGGCCGCTGAGCCCTTGCGCTTCTGGGATGCCTCGGCGATCACACCGCTGCTCGTCCACGAACGATCGTCCGCTGAGATCCGGGCTCTGCTGCGCGACGACGCAGCCATGGTCGCTTGGTGGGGGAGTCGCGTGGAGTGCGTGTCCGCCGTGCACCGCCGCAGACGCGAGTCGGCGCTGGACGCCGGCGGCGTGCGCGAGGCTTCGCGGCGGCTCGAGACGCTGGCGGTCGCGTGGTCCGAGGTGCTGCCGAGCGACCGCGTGCGCGCTGCGGCGGAGCGGGCGCTGGCGGTGCATCGACTGCGGGCAGCCGACGCGCTGCAGCTCGGCGCAGCGCTCGCGTGGAGGCAGAGCCCCACCGCAGCGGCCGAGGTGGTCTGTCTCGACCTGCGCTTGCGCGAGGCCGCTGCCGGAGAGGGCTTCGGGGTGGTGCCGGACGACCTCGAAGCTCGACCCTGACCGCGGGCGATGATCCGGCTCGCCGTCCGCGCGCCGGCCGAGGCGACCGAGCAGGTGCTGGCCGCGCTGCTCGAGCTCTCGCCGGCGGGGGTCGAGCAGGTCGACGGCGAGGGCTTCGTCGAGCTGGCGCTCTACGGGGCGCCGGGGGAGGTGCCCGAGCTCGAGCCGGGCGAGGCCGAGATCGGAGGTGTGCGCGTGCACGTCAGCGCGAGCGCGGTGCCCGAC
>JBBSNQ010000342.1:0-1934 GCA_038232575.1 Solirubrobacterales bacterium
CGGGTTGAACTCGAACTGGGCGCCCTCGTCCTTGAGCTCGAAGAACTCCATGCAACGGCAGCGATCCCGCCCGCCGGCGCAGTCGGGATTGGGCGGCCTGCGATAGCGGCGCACCGGGTCGTCGAGCGGGCGCAGCACGTCATCGTCGGCCTCGGCGCAGCGAGCGCCGGGCGGCGGGACCGTGCCGGACCGCTTGACCGAGCAGCGGTTGCCGTCGAGGACCGAGGTGTAGCGCGAGCCCGCGATCAGGTGGGCGATGGCCTCGGCCTCGTCGTCTCGGCCCTGGTTGAGCGTCGGCATGGCGTGGACCTGCGCCTCGGCGCGCAGGGCGCCGGCGCCCTCGCGCTCGGCCGCGACCTGTAGGGCAGCCTCGTCGCGGTCGCGCAGCGCCAACCGTGCGACGGCCTCTTCGATCCGCCGCACGATCGAGCGCGCGGCTAGGCGAGCCCGGCGGGCGCGCGGACGCTCAAGAACGAACGACGCGGGGACCTGCGCGCCCTGCCGCTCGAGCTCGCTCGCCACGGTCTGGCGCCCGGTCGTGTACAGGTTCGACAGCTCGGCCTCGAGCAGAGCGGCCAGCTCGTCCTCGGCGCCCTTCGCCGGCTTCCCGCCGCGCGCCACCTCCTGCGCGATCGCTCGGACCCGCGCGCCGGCGGCCTGCTCGAAGCGCTCGCGCGCCCCGTCGATGGCGGCCTCGATGCGGTCGAGGTCCATCTGCTCCTCGAAGGTGCGCAGCGGGCGGTCCTGGCGGGCGAAGGTGGCCGGCTCGTCCTCGAAGCGCTCGGCCATGCGCTCCTTCTCGGTCTCGCGCTCCTTCGGCTTGGCGCCATCCTTGTTCTCGCGCGCTGCATTACCGGGCGCGGGGCGACCCCGTTGTTTCATTTCGCCCGGCTTCGGCGAAATAGGCTTCCCGTCCGGGCCGACCTCGCCCCTCTCCGTCGCCTGGCGCATGGCCTCACGTCCGGCCTCGCGTGCCTCGTCGCGGCGCTCCCGCTCCTCGGGATCGGCCGGCGGCAGGTCGCCGCGCTCGCGCAGGTAGTCCTCGAGGTCGTGGTCGGGGGTCAGCAGGCCGGCGGTCACGAGCGAGCTCGCCATCGTGGCCAGCTCGCCGAGCGACGTGCCGTCGGCCAGGCTCATCTTCACCTTGGGCGCGCCTTCGACGTCGTCGAAGTTGAGCGCGACCGCGCGGGCGACCAGCGATTCGTTGATCTCCGTCTCGGGGATGGAGACCATCGCCTCGATCGAGGCCTCGAAGGGGTTCGACTGCGCCTCTGCGGTCGCGCGCGCGCCGACCGCGCCCTGGCCCTGGCCGAGCCGCATGAACTCAGCTAAAAAGGCTGCCGCGATCGAGTCCTTGTGGTACTGGAGCGTCGGGTGGGGGTCGCGTGAGCCCTCGCCCCCGCCGCCGAGTCCCATGATGTCGACGCGCCAGCCGCCCTCGTCGACGTCCTGGGCGTGCGGGCCGGGCATGATGACCCGGGCGTCCTCGCCGGCCCGCATGGCGGCGATGTCCTTGTCGAGCTCGTCGAGCTGCGCGGAGTCGGTGGACGTGCCGGCGGGCGGGTAGACGAACGGGTAGCCGATGGCCTCGCGCTCGTGCCCGAGCATGTCGAGACGCTCGAGCGCGTCCTTGTAGAACCAGGGCTTGTAGACGGCGCGCAGCATGCTCTGGCCCTCCCAGTTGTCGCCCTCGGCGCCGACCCGGTAGTAGGTCAGTGCGGAGCGCGGGATCGTGCGTTCGCCGCCGAGCTCGCCCGTCGGGATGATCTGCACGATCGCCTCGAGCTCCTCGTCGGCGTTCTGCATGAACCGGAAGATCGACCGCGGCAGGCGAACCGACAGCCGCTGCGGCACGAGCACCTCACGGCCCTTGAACTCCGCGCGGCCCCAGACGTGCTCGAACGGCGCGAAGCCCGAGCGCACCATGAGCGGGA
>JBBSNQ010000343.1:0-1925 GCA_038232575.1 Solirubrobacterales bacterium
AGCTGCGCGTCTGCGACCCGGCCATGGGCAGCGCCCACTTCCTCGTGGCGGCGGCAGGCTACATCGCCCAGTACGTCGCGACCGATCCCTCCTACGACGGCGAGCTGTCGCTGACCGAGATCCAACGCCTAGTCGCCGAGCGCTGCATCTACGGGGTGGACCTCAACCCGATGGCCGTGGAGCTGGCACAGCTCGCCCTGTGGCTGACGACCGTCACCCGTGACGAGCCGTTGACGTTCCTGACCAACCTGCGCTGCGGAAACTCGCTCGTCGGAGCGGATGTGACCGAGCTGCTCGCCGGCGAGGGGACCCTGTTCGCGGAGCGCCTGGCGCGCGACTCGGCCGCGATCCTCGCCAAGATCGGGGAGATCGAGTCACTGCCCAGCCGGACCGGGGCGGACGTTCACGTCAAGGAGGAGCTCGCGGCGGTCGCCGAGCGTCTGCGCGAGCCGCTCGAGTCCTTCGCGCAGGAGCAGGTCGTCGCGACCTTCGGCAGCGAGGTCCCTGCATTCCACTGGGAGCTCGAGTTTCCGGAGGTCTTCCTGGGCGCCGACGGCCGGCCGCGGGCGAACGCGGGCTTCGATGCCGTGATCGGCAACCCGCCCTACGTGCGCATTCAGGCGCTGGGTCGGGCGCTGGCCGACTGGTGCCGGATGCGCTACGCGACGGCCGCGGGCAGCTTCGACGTCTACGTGCCCTTCATCGAGCGCAGCCTCGCGCTGCTTCGACGCGGCGGCCGGCTCGGCTTCATCGTGCCGAACAAGCTGCTCAAGCTCGACTACGGCAAGCGCCTGCGCGAGCGTTTCGCCGACGAGCGGCTCGTAGAGGAGCTGATCGACTTCGGCGACGCGCAGGTCTTCGAGGGGGCGACGAACTACACCTGCATCCTCGTGCTCGACACCGGCGGACAAGAGGAGCTTGCCTACCGGCGCGTGCGCGGCGACGCTGGCGACGTTCGCAGCGCGCTGGTCAACGTGCCGGCGACGGAGACGGAGCGGTTCTCGATCGCCGGCCTAGGCGGGGGCCCCTGGGTGCTGACGGCGGGGGAGGAGGCGCGGCTGCTGCGGACGGCGGCGGAGGGGGCCGCTCGGCTGGATGAGGTGACGGCAAGCATCTTCACGGGCTTGCAGACCAGCGCGGATCAGGTCTACATCGTCGAGGACCGCGGTCGGCGGGGCACGCGCCAGGTCGTCTATTCGCGCGCCTCGGAGGCCGAGCTCGAGCTCGAGCCCGAACTGCTGCACGAGCTTGCGAGCGGTGGCGACGTCGACCGGCATGCGTTCCTACCGCTGCGCAACCTGCTGCTGTTTCCCTACCACCGTCGCGAGGACGGCGCGATGCGCTTGGTGACGGAGGAGGAGCTGGCCGAGCTGCCGCTCACTCGGGCGTATCTGCGAGACCATGAGGACGCGCTGCGTGCGCGAGAGCGTCGGGCGATGGATCGCGAGGGCTGGTACGCCTTCGGGCGAACGCAGAGCCTCGGCGCGCACGATCGACCAAAGCTGGGAGTGCCGCGACTCTGCACGCGGCTGCGCGCCAGCTCGGACCCCGATGGAAGGGTCTATCTCGACAACGTCGATGTGAACGGGGTGCTCCTCGGATCCGACGGCCCTTCTACGTGGGTGCTGGCTGTGCTCCTTAACTCCCGTCTGCTCGACTTCGTGTTTCAGCGATCCTCGGTGCCCTTTCGTGGCAGCTTCATGTCCGCCAACAAGCAGTTCATCGCCCCGCTGCCGATCAAGCTCCCCGCCGATCCCGCCGAGCTGGATCGCCTCGGCGAGCGCCTGCACGATCGCGCTGCCCGCATCGCCGCCGAGCGCCGCGGATTCCTCGACTGGCTCGCCGGCGCGATCGGAGCGAGGCTGGGGGACCTGAGCGGATCGAAGGTGCTGCGTGCCTACGACGAGCACACGGTCGTCGAGCTG
>JBBSNQ010000344.1:0-1923 GCA_038232575.1 Solirubrobacterales bacterium
TCCGCCGTCGTCGATCGAGGCACCACCGCGCGTGCGCGGATCGCTCAGCGCGATGCCGGCGTGATCGCCGGGGTTGCTGTGGCCGAGGCCGGCTTCAGGCGCGGCGATCCCGGGCGTCGCTGGCCCGCGCGCGCGCACGTCGCGACGTGGTTCTCCTTGACGTGGATCGCGTCGGAGAGCCCGGCGCGCTGGCTGTGCCCGCCGCCGGCCAGGACCGCCTCACGCTCGAGCGCTCGCAGCCCCGGCGTCGTCTTGCGCGTGTCGAGGATCCGGACGCCGGTGCCCTCGACTGCGGCCGCAAAACGTGCCGTCAGCGTCGCGACGCCTGAGAGCCGCTGCAGGAAGTTGAGCGCCACACGCTCGCCCGCGAGCACAGAACGGGCCGCACCGGCGATCTCCGCAACGGGACCCGACTCGCGCCACGCGCCCTCAACGACGAGCGCGTGCCAGCGAAGCCCGGGATCGACGCGCCTGAAGACGGCCTCGGCCACAGCAAGCCCGGCGATCACGCCGGCATCGCGCTGATCGATCAGCGCACGCGCGGTGGTGCCTCGATCGACGACGGCGGAGCTCGTCAGGTCACCGGAGGCGCCGTCGCCCGAAGCGCCAGGTCCGAGGCCCCACGCGCCGAGATCCTCGGCGAGCGCTTGCTCGATCAGCTCCTGCACTCGCGCTCGCTAGCCCTTCTTCGTGCCGGCGTCAGCGCCCTTTGCGGCGCTGGTGCCCTTGGCGGTGCCTGCATCCGCACCGCCGTCCGCGCCCACGTCGAGCCCGGCGCGGCGCAGCAGCTCGGCGCGCACGAGCTCGTCGAGGTCGCCGTCGAGCACGCGCTGGACGTCGCCGACCTCGCGGTTGGTGCGGTGGTCCTTGACGAGCGTGTAGGGCTGGAGCACGTAGGAGCGGATCTGCGAGCCCCAGCTGACGTCCTGGGCCTCGCCCTTCTCGCGCGCGAGCTCCTCGCGGCGCAGCTGCTCCTCGCGCTCGACGAGCCGTGAGCGCAGCATCGCCATCGCCGTCATGCGGTTCGAGCTCTGCGAGCGCTCGTTCTGGCACTGCACGACGATGCTGGTCGGACGGTGGGTTATGCGCACGGCGGAGTCGGTCTTGTTGACGTGCTGGCCGCCGGCGCCCGAGGCACGGTAGGTGTCGACCTGCAGGTCGGCCTCGTCGATCTCCACCTCGACCTGCTCGTCGACGAGCGGCGAGGCCTCGAGCAGCGAGAAGCTCGTGTGGCGGCGGCCGGCGGCGTCGAACGGCGAGATCCGCACGAGCCTGTGCACGCCCTTCTCGGCGGAGTAGAGGCCGTAGGCGTTCTCGCCCTCGACGACGAACGACGCCGACTTGATGCCCGCCTCCTCGCCCGGGCTCAGCTCCTTGAGCTCGACGGCGAAGCCGCGATTCTCGGCCCAGCGCATCTCCATGCGCAGCAGCATCTCGGCCCAGTCCTGGGAGTCGGTCCCCCCGGAGCCCGCGTGCACCGAGACGATCGCATCGCCCGCGTCGTAGCGGCCGGCGAACAAGCGTGCCTCCTCGAGCTCGGCGAGCTGCCGCGCAAACGCCTCGCGGCGCTCCTCGAGCTCGCCGGCGAGCGACTCGTCCCCGAGCTCCTCGAACTCCTCGACCTCGGCGAGCTCGTCCTCGAGCGCGCTCATCGTGTCGATCTTCCGCTGCAGGCGCACGTGCTCGGCCGAGACCGTGGCCGCGCGCTGCTGGTCGTCCCAGAAGCCGGGCGCGCCGAGCTCGACCTCGAGCTCCGCGAGCCGTCGCTCTAGCGCCGGGGCGTCAAAGATAGTCCGCGAGCAGCTTCAGCCGGTCGCGGAGAGACGTGGGATCGTCGGACATCCCTAGGCCTCGTGGCGGTTACGTGCCATGCAGTTACACGCCATGGCACTTCTTGTACTTCTTGCCGGAGCCGCACGGGCA
>JBBSNQ010000345.1:0-1917 GCA_038232575.1 Solirubrobacterales bacterium
CGGCTCGCGCTGCGCCATCACGCGCCGCTCAGTGGTAGCGGGCCCCTAGACATCACGCGCAGCCAGGTCCTCGTAGGTCTCGCGCCGGACGACGACGCGCGCATCGCCATCGCGACCGAAGACGACCGGCAGGCGCGGCAGGGCGTTGTAGTTGCTGGCCATCGCGTAGGCGTAGGCGCCCGTCGCCGGCACGACCAGCAGGTCGCCGGGCCTGGGATCGTCGAGCATCACGTCGCGCCTGAGGATGTCGCCGGACTCGCAGTGCATGCCGGCGACCGTGCAGAGCCTGCTGCCGCCGGGCCGCCCGACTATCTCCGCCTCGTAGCTCGCGCCGTAGAGCATCGGGCGCAGGTTGTCCGACATGCCGCCGTCGACCGCGACGTAGGTGCGCACGCCCGGCACCTCCTTCACGGTCCCGACCGTGTATACGGTCACGCCCGCGTTGCCCACGAGCGAGCGCCCGGGCTCGCACAGGATCGTCACGCCGTCGGGCGCGCCGCGCACGAGCGTCTCGACGTAGGCATCGATCGGGACGGCCTGCTCGGCCGAGGTGTGGGCGATGCCGAGCCCGCCGCCGAGGTTGAGCAGCGGATAGTCGCCGAGCGCGCCGAGCGCCTCCGCGAGACGCTCGAACGGCTCGAGCTCGAAGATCTGCGAGCCGAGATGCGCATGCAGCCCGGAGAGCTCGAGCGCTCCCCGCGCGCAGCGCTCGATCGCGCGCGGCAGGTCCGCGAGCGCGAAGCCGAACTTCGAGTCGACCTGGCCGGTCGAGACGTAGGCGTGGGTGTCGGGCTCGATTCCGGGCGTGACCCGCAGCATGATCCGCTGCGCCCCCCCGCTGCGCGCGAGCGCCCGGTCGAGCCGGTCGAGCTCGTCGAATGAGTCGACGACGATGTGGCCGACGCCCTGCTCGAGCGCGTAGGCGAGCTCCGCCTCCGTCTTGTTGTTGCCGTGCATGTAGAGGCGCTCGGGGGCGAAGCCGCCGCGCAACGCGAGGAAGAGCTCGCCTCCCGAGGCGACGTCGCATGAGAGCCCCTCCTCCGCCAGCACCCGGTAGGCGGCGGTGCACGGGAGCGCCTTGCTCGCATAGATCACCTCGAAGCGATCGGTGCGGGCGCGGAAGGCATCGAGGTAGGCGCGCGCGCGGGCGCGCATGTCGTCCTCGGCGTAGACGTACGCCGGCGTGCCGAGCTCGCGCGCGACCGACCGCAGGTCGCAGCCGCCGAGCTCGAGGTCGCCCGCGTCGTTCAGGTGCGAGCCCAGCGGGTATACAGGCGAGAGCGAGCCGACGGCCATAATCGGGCGATTATGAAGCACCCGGTCCCCCATCGGCCCGAGCTCGGCAGCCGCGACGGGATTGCCTACGGGCTATTCCTCCCCGCGGAGCCCCCGCAGGGAGGCGTCGTGATCTTGCACGGGGCCGGTTCGAGGAAGGAGAGCCACTTCGACTTCGCGCGCGCCGCGCAGTCGGCGGGCATGGCCGCGCTCGCCTATGACGCGCGCGGCCACGGGAACTCCGAGGGGCCGTTCGGGCCCGAGGCCGTGACCGATGCGCTCGCCATGTGCGAGCTTCTGCGCGAGCACGCACCCCGGGTGGCGCTGCGCGGATCGAGCATGGGTGCCTTCTGTGCGATCCACGCCGCCGCGCGCCAGCCGGGCGCGGCGACCGCGGTGGTCGCCATCTGCCCGGCCCCGGAGGACTTCCTGCTGCGCGGACTACGCACGGGCGTGTTCGACTTCCCGACCAAGGAGGCGCCGGTCGAGATCGGGCTCGAATCGACGGCGCTGACCAAGGCGGTTGCCTCGCTCTCCCCGCACACGGCGCTGATGCTGTTGCACGCCGCGGGCGACGAGCAGATCCCCTACGCGATCTCAGAGGAGCTGCACGTGCACGCCGGCGAGCCCAAGCGCCTGCTC
>JBBSNQ010000346.1:0-1909 GCA_038232575.1 Solirubrobacterales bacterium
AGCTACCCGACCGAGGAGATCGCCCGCAACGCGCGCGACTTCCGCCAGCTCGGGCTCGGCTACGCCAACCTCGGCGCTCTGCTGATGTCGAACGGCCTGCCCTACGACTCCGACGAGGGTCGCGCCCTCGCCGCCGAGATCACCGCGCTCCTGACCGGGCGCGCCTACCGCCGCTCGGCCGAGGTCGCCGCGGCGATCGCGCCCTACGCGCGCTACGTGGAGAACCGCGAGCCGCACAACCTCGGGATGCGCAAGCACCGCGACGCGGCGTACGAGATCCCGGAGGGCCTGGGCGACGGCGAGGTCCTGACCGCGGCTCGCCGGGCATGGGACGACGCGGTCGAGCTCGGCGAGGCGCACGGCTACCGCAACGCCCAGGCCACCGTGCTCGCCCCGACGGGCACGATCTCCTTCCTCATGGACTGCGACACGACGGGCGTCGAGCCCGACTTCTCGCTCGTCAAGTTCAAGGAGCTCGTCGGCGGCGGCCACATGACCATCGTCAACGGGACGGTGCCGCGCGCGCTCGAGACGCTCGGCTACACCGAGGCCGAGCGCGCGCAGATCGTGGCCCACATCGACGAGCACGGCACGATCGTCGGGGCGCCCGCGCTCAAGGCCGAGGACCTACCGGTGTTCGACGTGGCCGTCGGCGAGCGCGCGATCTCGCACATGGGCCACATCAAAATGATGGGAGCGGTCCAGCCGTTCATCTCCGGGGCGATCTCGAAGACCGTGAACATGCCCCGGGAGACCACGGTCGAGGACATCGCCGACGCCTACCTCCAGGCCTGGCATCTCGGCGTCAAGGCGCTGGCCATCTACCGCGACGGCTCGAAGACCGCGCAGGCGCTGCGCACCGACGCCCACGACGAAAACGACGCCGAGGCGGAGGCCGCCATCGAGATCGCTCCGCCGCTGGAGCCCAAGCCGTTCCGTAGGCGCATGCCGCGCGAGCGCCAGTCGATCACCCACAAGTTCTCGATCGGCGGGCACGAGGGCTACATCACCGCCGGCATGTACGAGGACGGGACGATCGGCGAGATCTTCCTGACCGACATCGGCAAGGAGGGCTCGACCCTGCGCGGGATGATGAACTCCTTCGCCACGGCGATCTCGATCTCGCTCCAGTACGGCGTGCCGCTCGAGACCCTGGTGCGCAAGTTCTGTTACATGCGCTTCGATCCCGAGGGGATCACCAACAACCCGGAGATCCCCTTCGCCAAGTCGATGCCCGACTACATCATGCGCTGGCTGGCCTCGCGGTTCCTCGACGTCGACGCGCAGGAGGAGCTCGGGATCCTCACCCCGGAGGTGCGGGCGCGGAAGAGCGCACAGGAAGCGCTGATGCGCGGGGATACGGCGGGGCCGAGCAACGGCGGTGCGAGCAACGGCGGCAACGGCGGCAGCAATGGAGGAGCCGCAAAGGCGTCGCCCGCGCACGCACCTCAGGCCAAGCCCGCACCGGGCGGATCGCCGCCCGAGCACGTGCCTGCGCCCTCCGCGCCCGCGACCACGCGAGCGGCGGCCGAGGCCTTCACCGACGAGCCTCCGGTCATGCCGGCCAAGCTCCGGGGCCTCGATCTCGGTCCGGCCTGTGGGCAGTGTGGAGGGATGATGCAGCGCACGGGGTCGTGCTACACGTGCTCGAGCTGCGGGAACAACACCGGCTGCGGGTAGGACGAGCGGCCCCGGCGGACGTAGGCTCCTGACCATGACGCCTACGCCCTCCCTGCCCCTCACCGGCTCCTGCGGCTGCGGCCTCGTGCGCTTCGAGATCACCGAGCCGCTCGTGGCCGCGGCCTACTGCCACTGCACGCGCTGCCAACGACGGACCGGCACCGCGACTCAGGCCTCGGCCAAGGTCGCGCCCGGCTCCTTCTCGCTCACGGCCGGCGAGGAGCACCTG
>JBBSNQ010000347.1:0-1895 GCA_038232575.1 Solirubrobacterales bacterium
CCGTCGAGGTAGAGCGAGAGCACCGAGCTCTCGAGCTCCGAGAGCACGCTCGTGAGGCACCCCACGAGGCTCCGCAGCTCCTCGCTCGAGATCGCCTGGTTCGCGGGCTCGCGCGACGATGGCCCCGGGAGCACGTCGTCGAGCGCCTGCTGCTCGTCGTCGCCGCCCGCAGCCGGTGAGGTCGAGAAGGGGACGTACTGGTTGAGCGGAGTGTGCTTGTTGCGCGTCGCGGTCTTCACGGCGGTGATGACCTGGCGTGTTATGCACAGCTCGGCGAAGTTGCGGAAGCTCGACTCGCGATCGCTGCGGTAGTCCCGGATCGCCTTGTAGAGGCCGACGAGGCCCTCTTGGATCAGATCGTCGGAGTCGCCCCCGATCAGGAAGTACGACGAGGCCTTGAGCCGCACGAAGCTGTAGTAGCGGCGCACGAGCTGATCGATCGCATCGCCGCGACCGGACTTGGCGAGCGCGACGAGGTAATGATCATCGACCTGCACTTCACCCTGATGGCGGGTGCGGAGAAACGACGAGGGACGGGAAACAGCAGCCACGAACACTCCTTCCGGGCCCTTGGCCCTGAAGACAGTGGCGCACCTACCTCCCCTTAGCGCCAGATTTGAACTCTGGACGGCTCGACTTAACCCTCAAGTCCAGCCTTATGTAGGCGCCAGTATGACCGCACTCAGGGCGCTATGTCAACCTCGCGTCCACGAGCCTGCAAGATCTCGTACAACAGGACCGCCGCCGCTGACGAGACATTGAGCGAGTCGACGCGCCCGAGCAGCGGCAGCGCGACGAGCTGGTCGCACGCTCGCGCCACCCTCGGACGCAGGCCCCGTCCCTCCGCGCCGAGCACGAGCACGACACTCTCGCTGTAGTCCGGCGCGTCATATGGCAGCCCGCCGGCCGGCGCCGCGCCGTACACCCACGCGCCGCTGCGCTTTGCGAGCTCGAGGTAGTCGGCCACGTTGCGCACGCGCGCCACCGGGAGGTGCTCGACCGCGCCCGCGGAGGTCTTGCAGACCACCGCCGTCACCTCCGCGGAGCGGCGCTCGGGGATCACGACGCCGCTCGCCCCGGCGCACTCCGCGACCCTGCAGACCGCGCCCAGATTGCGCGGGTCCTGAACCTCGTCGAGGCATAGGACGAGCGCTTCCGGCGCCTCGAGCAGATCCTCCGCGCGCGCGTACGTGTACGGCTCGACCTCGGCGCACACGCCTTGGTGGTCGGCGGATCCGCACAGCTCCTCGAGCCGGGCTCCGCCGGCGAGCTCGACCTCGACCTGGCCGGCCTCGCCGCGCCACGGCTCGCCCGATGCGCCCCGCGAGGGCTCCTGCGCGGCGCGCTCGGTGGCCCAGACCGCTCGCACCACGCGCGGCCCACGCAGCGCCTCGCGCACGGCGTTGCGGCCGTAGACCATCATCCGTCGCGGCCCGCCAAGCAGATGGTCGATTCCGAGGTCGTGCGGCCAACCACTACTGCCGCCTGCGAAGCACCGGGCCGTCCGGCGTGTCGCGCACCTGCCAGCCGAGCTCGGCCAGCTCGTCCCGCCTGCGGTCGGCGAGCTCGAAGTCGCGTGCCGCGCGCGCCGCCTCGCGCTGCTCGAGCAGCCGCGCCGCGTCGGGGTCAAGCTCATCCGCGCCATCGTCGTGCTCGAGCAGCGACTCCATGCCCAGCAGCCACAGCATCTCCCGCAGGCGGCCGACGCCGAGCCGCTCGCCCCCGTCGAGCAGGCGGTTGGCCTCACCGACCCAGTCGAACAGCGCGGCGCGCGCCGCGGCCGTGTTGAAGTCGTCTGCGAGAGCGGCAAGGAAACGCCCGCGGTGCGGCTCTAGCGCTGCCGGCTCCTGCGCCTGCGGATCGAGCCGGCGGCAGAGCTCCCGCAGCCGCTCGAC
>JBBSNQ010000348.1:0-1884 GCA_038232575.1 Solirubrobacterales bacterium
CGTGGACGCACCGGCGGTCGGCGACCGTGTGCTCGGCGGCTGCCGCTTCGGCGGCTACTCCGAGCTCGTCGTCACCGGGGCGAGCAACGTGGTCCCGCTGCCCGAGGGTTGGAGCTTCGAGGAGGGGGCGGCGCTCCCGGTCAACTACGCGACGGCCTATGCGGGGCTCGTCCGCTACGGAGCGCTGCACGGGGGCGAGCGCGTGCTGCTGCATGCGGCCGCCGGGGGCGTGGGTATCGCGGCCACGCAGATCGCGGGACTGATCGGCGCTGAGATATACGGCACCGCCTCGAGCACCAAGCACGACGCCGTGCGCGGCTTCGGCGTGACCCACCCGATCGACTACCGCAGCGGGGACTTCGTCAAGGAGATCCGCGGTCTCGCGGGCGAGAAGCGTCCGCTCGACCTCGTCATGGATGCCGTCGGAGGAAACAGCTTCAGGCGCAGCTTCTCGCTGCTGCGCGCCGGGGGCCGGCTCGTCTGCTACGGGGCCTCGAGCGCCGTCGGGGGTGAGCAGCGCAGCATCCTGGCGGCGGCGCGGACGCTCGCCAGCACCCCCATCTTCAGCCCGATCAAGCTGTTCTCCGACTCACGCGCAGTCATCGGCCTCAACCTGCTCAGGCTCTGGGACGCCAAGGGCTCGCTCGACGAGTACCTCGAGCCGCTGCAGGAGTGGATCGGCTCGGGCGGGGTTCGGCCGGTCGTCGCCGAGTCCTTTCCGCTCGACCGAGGCGCCGAGGCCCACCGCTACATGGCCGAGCGCCGCAACGTCGGCAAGGTGGTCCTCACTCCCTGAACGGGCACTTCGGCAGCGGGTCGTGCAGTAGCGCGACCGCCCAGCTGCCGGGGACAGCGGGCCACCGGGTCGCCCTCACCGCCTGACGTTGTACGCTGTTCGTGACGATGCCGTTCTCGCTCCACCTACGACTTCTCCTTCTTCTCCCCCTGCGGGGGGAATAGACGCTGGCGGCCCGCGGCCGCACACCGAAGGCGACGGGTAGCGAGAGACCGAAAGGAACGGCACGATGGACCGAGAGCGAGACGACCGGGTAAGGATCTTCGACACGACTCTGCGCGACGGCGAGCAGTCGCCGGGCATCTCGCTCGGCACGCAGGAGAAGCTCGAGATAGCCCACCAGCTCGCTCGCCTCGGCGTCGACGTGATCGAGGCCGGCTTCCCGATCACCTCGCCCGGCGACTTCGAGTCGGTGCAGGCGATCGCGCGCGAGGTCGAGGGCCCGGTGATCTGCGGCCTTGCCCGTACGAGCGCGCAGGACATCGACGCCGCCTGGAACGCGATCCGGGATGCCGAGCGCCCGCGCATCCACACCTTCGTCGCCACGAGCGACATCCACATCGAGCGCAAGCTGCAGACCACGCGCGAGGACGTCAAGGGCCAGACCCGCGCCGCCGTCGCGCACGCCCGCTCCTATACGGACGACATCGAGTTCTCGCCCGAGGACGGCTCGCGCTCCGACGTGGCCTTCATGGCCGAGGTGATCGCGATCGCGCTCGAGGAGGGGGCGACCACGATCAACGTGCCGGACACCGTCGGCTACACGATGCCCGACGAGTACGCGGCGATGTTCGCCGAGCTGTACCGGCTCGTGCCCGAGCTGGCAGGCGCGACCGTCTCCGTGCACTGTCACAACGACCTTGGGCTGGCGGTCGCCAACTCGCTCGCCGGAGTCGTCGCCGGAGCGCGCCAGATCGAGTGCGCGATCAACGGAATCGGCGAGCGCGCGGGCAACGCCGCGCTCGAGGAGGTCGTGATGCTGCTGCGTACGCGCGCCTCGAGCCTCGGCCTCTCACACGGCGTCGACACGCGCGAGATCGCTCGCACGAGCCGCCTCGTCTCGCGCCTGACCGGCTATGCCGTGCAGC
>JBBSNQ010000349.1:0-1860 GCA_038232575.1 Solirubrobacterales bacterium
CCCGGCCCTGCCCGAGGTGGTCGGTCCCTCGGGCGCGCGTGCGGCGGCCAAGACGATCGACTTCGCCGATCTCGAGACCGACGCCGAGACGCCGTTCAACCTCGTCTGCGTCAACGCGCCCGAGCTGCCTCAGTTCTACGCCGACGTCGGGCCTGACTTCTTCGACGGCAAGCGCACGATCGGGGTGTGGGCGTGGGAGGTCGACAAGGTGCCCGGCGACTGGGAGTACTCGTTCGAGCTCGTGGACGAGATCTGGGTCTACTCGCGCTACGTCGAGGAGATCCTCAGCGCCGCGTCGGCCGTGCCGGTGATGCGCGTGCCGCTCCCGGTCGTCCCGTCCGCGGCGCCGGGCTCCCCGCCGGACCTCGGCCTGCCGCAGGGCTTCACGTTCCTGTTCCTGTTCGACTTCTACAGCACGATGGCGCGCAAGAACCCGCTCGGCCTGATCGAGGCCTTCGCGCGGGCCTTCGAGCCGGGCGAGGGCCCTCAGCTGCTGCTCAAGAGCTTCAACGGCGACTACAAGCCCGAACGCCTCGCGGCGGTGCAGCGCGCGGCTGCCCGCCATCCCGACGTGCACGTCGTGGACCGCTACCTGAGCGCGCCCGAGAAGGTAGCGCTGGTGTCCGCCTGCGACTGCTACGTCTCGCTGCACCGCGCCGAGGGCTTCGGGCTGACGCTCGCCGAGGCGATGGCGCTCGGCAAGCCCGTGATCGCCACGGGCTACTCGGGCAACACGGATTTCATGTCCGCCGAGAACTCCTATCTCGTCCGCCATCAGCTGACCGAGGTCGGCCCCGAGGGTGAGAACTACCCGGCCGAGGGCCACTGGGCGGAGCCCGACCTCGATCACGCCGCGACGTTGATGCGCGAGGTGTGGGAGGACCGCGTGGAGGCCGCAGCTCGCGCCGAGCGTGGCCGAGAGGATGTGCTGCGCGACCTCTCGCTGGAGCGTGTAGGCGCCCTCATGGGCAGTCGTCTGGACGATCTCACCCGTGCCGGGCTCGCTCGGCCGCGATCGCGCGGCCGGCGCCCCCCGCCCCCGCCGGCCGGCCTGGGACCGCTGCGACATGCCGAGCTGACGGCGCAGCGCGACCCGCTGGCGCTCGCGCGCGAGCTGCCCGGAGCGCGGGGCCTCTGGCGCCAGACGGCGCTGCGCTCCATGCGCCCCTACACCGCCCATCAGGACGAGTTCAACACGAAGTCGATCGAGGCCCTGCGCCAGGTCGCTGACCGCCTTGCAGAGCTGCACCGGGTGCTCGCGCATCTGGGTACCGATGTCGCGCTCGAGCAGGAGGGCTACGACCTCGCGCGCATCATCGCGGGCATGCGCGCCCGACCCGCTTCCTCGCATCCCGCGATCACCAAGCGCGACGAGACCGGCCGCCTCGTGCTCGCCTTCGACGTCGAAGCGGAGGACTCGACCGGTGAGCATCCGGCTGGCTTTGAGGACGTCTTTCGCGGCAGCGAGGACGAGATCCGCAAGCGCCAGCTCGTCTACGCCGACGTGCTCGGCGCGCCCGCCTGGGTGCTCGACCTCGGCTGCGGCCGCGGCGAGTTCCTCGACGTGCTGCGCGAGCGCGGCGTCGAGGGCCGTGGCGTCGAGCTGAGCGAGGAGCTGGTCGCCCACTGCGCCGGCAAGGGCCCCGACGTCGCGCTCGGCGATGCGCTCGACCATCTGCGCGGTCTCGAGGACGCCAGCGTGCCGGCGATCTTCGCGGCGCAGGTCGTCGAGCACCTGCCGGCGCAGACGCTGCGCGACCTGCTGGCGCTGACCGAGGCCAAGCTCGAGCCCGGCGGGACGGCGATCCTCGAGACGGTCAACCCGCACACGCCGTCGGCACTCAAGGCCTTCTGGACCGA
>JBBSNQ010000350.1:0-1860 GCA_038232575.1 Solirubrobacterales bacterium
CGCGGCGCCGATCTGGTGCTCGGCGGGCGCAGTGCCGAGCGGCTCGAGCGCGTGGCGCGTGAGCACGGCGGCGGCGCGCCCGTGAGGACGGCCGCGACCGACGACCCAGCGTCACTGCGCGCGCTGTTCGAGGACGCGAACGTCGTGATCAACTGCGCCGGACCGTTCACCGAGCTCGGCGAAGCGGTCGTGCGGGCGGCGATAGAGACCCGGACCCACTATCTCGACTCGAGCGGGGAGCAGGGCTTCATGCGCGCTGTGCTCGAGGGCCATGGCACAACCGCCGAGCGGGCGGGAGTCGCTGTAGTGCCCGGCTTCGGCTTCGACTCTGCGCCCGGAGACTGCGCGGCGCGGCTCGCCGCCGAGGGCCACGAGCCGGTCGAGGAGGTGATCGTCGCCTACGCCGTCGAGGACTTCGCGCCGAGCCGCGGCACGATGCAGTCGGCGCTCGAGGCGATCGCGGCCGAGGAGATCGTCTACCGAGATGGCGACTGGACCAAGGCGCCTGGCCAGCCCCACCGCGCGTCGTTCGAGTTCCCCTCCCCGACCGGGCGCCAGCCCGTGATGCGGCTGCCCGCCGGTGAGGTCCTCACCGTGCCGCGGCACACCAACACCGCGCGCGTGACAACGCTGATCGCGGTCGGGCAGCTGCTTCCGCATCCAGCGCTCACGCCGTTCGCTGCGCTCGGCGCTCCGCTCCTCGCCGGCGTGCTGCGGACGCCCGTGCGGCGGTTGCTCGAGCGCGCGATCGGCAAGGTGCGCGAAGGGCCGGATAAGGCCGCCCGCGAGCGGACCGCATTCGCGATCGTCGCGCTCGCGCGCGGGTCGAAGGGCATCGCCGGACGCACGGTCGTGCACGGACGGGACATCTACGGCACGACCGCGGCGGCGCTCGCATATGGCGCCGAGCAGATGAACGAGCAGGGCTACGACCGCCGCGGCACGCTCCCGCCCGCGGGCGCCTTCGACGCCCGCGAGTTGCTCACCCACCTCGCCGACTACGGGCTCAGCTTCGAGGTGGACTGACGCTCAGGACGAGCTTGCCGCGCACGTGGCCGGCCTCGAGGCGCTCGTGCGCGTCGGCTGCCCGCTCGAGCGGAAGAACCTCCTCCACGTGCACCGCGAGCTCGCCGGCGTCGATCGCCCGGGCGAGCTCGGCGAGCTGATCGCCGCGCGGCTCGACGAACACATAGCGCGCGGAGAGCCCGCGCTGCTGCTGCTCCTCGCCAAGGGCCGGCGGCTCCGCTATCGAGGCCAGACGACCGCCGTCGCGCAGCATCTCGAACCCATTCGTGAGCGTCTCCCCACCGACCATGTCGAAGACCGCGTCGACCCCTTCGGGGTGGTTGCCGCGAATCGCCTCGGCGACGTCCGTCTGCGTGTAGTCGATCACCTCCGCCGCTCCGAGCTCGCGGACATGGTCGTGGTTGCGCGCGCTCGCGGTGCCGATCACATGAGCGCCGGCTCGTGCGGCCAGCTGGACGGCAAACGTGCCGACGCCCCCAGCGGCGGCCTGGATCAGCACACTCTCGCCGCTCTGCAACTCGAGCGCGTCGAAGAGCGCCTGGTAGGCGGTCAACCCGGCGAGCGGCACGGCCGCCGCTTGCGTGAAGTCGAGCGAGCTCGGCTTGGCCGCGACGTGGCGGGCCTGGACGGCAACGCGCTCGGCGTAGGTGCCCTCTTCGAGCGAGGGCTTGCGGCAGTAGGAGTAGACCTCATCGCCAGCGGCGAAGCCGGTCACCGCGGGGCCGACCGCCGCGACGACGCCGGCGACGTCCCACCCGAGGATGAGCGGGAAGTGGTGCGGCAGCAGCTCGGCCAAGTACCCCTCGCGGATCTTGAAGTCGACGGGGTTGACGC
>JBBSNQ010000351.1:0-1847 GCA_038232575.1 Solirubrobacterales bacterium
CCGGCCTCACGAAGCTCGCTCCGCTCGCGCTCGTGCCGCTGCTGGCGGCCGGAACGGGGGAGCGGCGCCTGCGCTCGGCGCTCTACTTCGGAGCGGCCTTCGTCGTGACCGCAGTGGCCTGCCTGCTTCCGTTCGTGCCCGACGGCGGGCTCCCCGAGCTCTACCAGCGAACCATGGGCCACCAGCTGACGCGCGAGTCCCCATTCTCGCTCTGGGGCCAGTACCCCTCGCTCGCGTGGCTCCAGGCGACGCTCGCCGCCGCAGTCGTCGCGCTCGCCGTGCTCGTCGCCTTCATTCCCCGCAGGCGCGACCTCCCGCAGATCGCGGCGCTCGGGGCCGCGCTGCTGATCGGCCTCGAGCTCACGGCGACGCACTGGTTCTACCTCTACATCGTCTGGTTCGCCCCGCTCGCGCTCGTCGCGCTGCTGGCGCCGTACGGACTCGACGACGCACCGACAGAGGATGAAAGCGCTCCGATCGAGAGCGGCAGCCACGGCCCGGGCCGAGCCGGCGTCCGTACCCGGCTGAGCTAGCTCGAACCGTCCTCTGAGCCAGAGCTCTTGCCGTCCTTCTGCTTGCCGTCCTTCTGCGTCGCCTTCCGGGCGAACATGCGCAGCGCCTTGGAGATCTTCTCGAGCACGGCGTCCTGCCCGGTGATGCCGTGGCGCTCGGTGACGTAGCTCGGGTCGTTGTAGGCCAGCTTGACCTGGCCGTCCTCGTCCTCGTAGACGAGGAACTTCTGCGGCAGGTCGATCCCCGCCGTCGGGCTCGCCTTCATGAGCGGGGTGCCGAGCGCCGGGTTGCCCACGATCAGCAGCTTGGTCGGGCGCAGCTGCTCGCCGGCGCGCTCGGCATTGTCGCTGTGGTCGACCTCGCCGAGGACCGTCGCCGGCGATTCGGCGACCACGGTGTCGAGGCGCTCGAAGGTCTCGTCGACGTCGAAGTCGCTGTCCATCACCACGAGACCCTCGGGCGACGCGGGGCCTGCCATCGCCTCACCGGGGGGCTTCGCAGCCTCCTGGGCCTGCTCGGGGGCTGCGGCGTCGCCGCCACCGCACGCAGCGAGCAGGATCGTCGTCAGGGCAGCTGGCAGGATGAGCGGGCGTTTGGAGATCCGGCGCACCCTAGCGAGCACTCGCCTCGCGCAGCACCTGCTCGATCGAGACCGCCGTGCCGGTCTCGTCCGCAGCGATCACCACGGCATCGAGCCACGGATCCTCGTCGGCGGTCTCGAGCCTCACGGGCACGTTGGTGTGGAAGCGCTGCAGCGCCTGGTCGCGGCGCGCGCCGATGACACCGCCGCGCGCGCCGGTCATGCCCACGTCGGTCACGTAGGCGGTGCCTCCCGGGAGCACGCGCGCGTCGGCGGTCGGCACGTGCGTGTGCGTGCCTACGCAGGCCGTCACGCGGCCGTCGAGGTGCCAGCCCATCGCGACCTTCTCGCTCGTAGCCTCGGCGTGGAAGTCGACCAGCACATGGTCGCTCTGCTCCCGGAGCTCGGCGAGGATCGCGTCCGCCTCGTCGAACGGGCAGCGCGCGTGGTCCAGGAAGACGACCCCGGCCAGGTTCACGACCGCGAGGCGCCGCCCGCCCGACTCGACGACGGTCGTGCCGTGGCCGGGGTCCGCCCTGCGGTAGTTGGCGGGCCGCACGATCCGCTGCTCGCGATCGAGGAACGGATAGACCGACGCGTGCCTGTAGGTGTGATTGCCCAGCGTGATGGCGTCGACGCCCGCATCGAGCCAGCGGCGGGCGATCTTCTCGGTGATGCCGAGCCCTCCGGCCGAGTTCTCGCCGTTGACCACGACGAAGTCCGGCTCGAACTCCCGCCGCAGGTCGGGCAGCAG
>JBBSNQ010000352.1:0-1847 GCA_038232575.1 Solirubrobacterales bacterium
CAGCGACCGCAAAGCCGAGGGCCAGGGCGATCACGAGTGGCCCGATCACTTGGGCGATCGTCTCGAGACCTCGGGGGTGGGTCTCCGCGACAGTGTCCGCGTGCGCAAGGGCCGGTGAACGCGTGGCACGCGGCGTCCGCATGGCAGACAGCCCGAGCGCGGCCGAGACCGATGCGGTGGCGAGCAGGTAGCCGCCGACCACGTCGCTCGGGTAGTGGCCGTTCAAGAAGACGGCGGCGATTCCGATCGTTGCCGACCCCAGTCCTCCGAGCACGGCGACCGGAGCGCGCAGAGTTGCCGGCATGGCGAACGTCGCGGCCAGTGCGAGCGCCATGACCGCCGTGGCGTGACCACTCGGAAAGAACGCTGCCCCCAGACTGCGCCGCGCCTCGCCGCCGAGCAGGTCGACTCTGCCGAGCCCGAGCTTGAGCACCTGAGCGGCGAGCACCGCGCCCGCAATCGAGAGCAGGAGGATGAGCGCCGCTGCGGGGCCTCGCCGCCATAGCACGAGCGCGCCGATGGCGGCGCAGCCCGCCGCCCCGGAGACGATGTTCAGGCTCTCGAAAACCGCCTTCGTAACCCAATAGGCGGTTACGTGGTCGTTCTCGAAGAGGAAGTCGACGAGCGCATCGTCGTCAAACGCAAAGCCCCTCGCGCTGCCGAGCGCGTAGACGTAGACGCCCGCCAGCAGCACCAGCGACAAAGAGGCGAGCGCGAGCAAGGGCCAGCTACGGCGTGCGCTCACCTACCCGCGTACGTCTCAGGCCCGCGTGAAGCGGCGGCCGGCGGTTGGTGAGACCGCCTCCTCGAGCCGGGCCGGCTCATCCTGGCGCTTCGCGGCCTCGACCTCCATCTTGGCGAGCCGCTCGGGCGTCAGCTCGCCGGCGTTCTGCTCCTCGATCGTGCGCAGCCACTCTGCCCCCTCGGCGGCCTTGCGCTCGTCGACGAACGTCTGCCCGGCGGCCAGCGAGCGGTCGATCTCGACGAACAGCTCGTCGACCAGGCGATCCTGGGGCACCTTGCGCAGCGGCTTGCCGTGGGCGAAGATCAGGCCCTCGTTCTTCGCTCCGGTGATCCCGAAGTCGGCGTGTGAGGCCTCGCCGATGCCGTTGACCGCGCAGCCGAGCACGGCGACCTCGACGGGCTCGGCGTAGGACTCGAGCCGGCGCTCGATCTCGGCCACGACCGTGTCCATGTCGAACTGGAGGCGGCCGCAGGTCGGGCAGGCGATCAGCACCGGGCCGCGCTCGCGCAGCTTGAGCGCCTTCAGGATCTCCCACGCGACCTTGACCTCCTCCTCGGCGTGGAAGGTGGACAAAGAGATCCGGATCGTGTCGCCGACCCCGTCGGCGAGCAGGGTGCCGAGGCCTACGGCGGACTTGAGCGACCCCGACCACTTCGTGCCGGCCTCGGTGATGCCGAGGTGCAACGGATAGTCGATGCGCTCTGCAAGGCGTCGGTTGGCGGCGATCGTGTTCGGAACGTTGGTCGACTTGATCGAGACCTTGAAGGCCTCGAAGTCGAGTCGCTCCATCAGCTCGACGTGCTCGATGGCCGCTGTCACGAGCGCCTCGACCGGATCCTCGCGCTCGAGCTCGTGGAGGTGCTTGGGCAGCGAACCGGAGTTCACGCCGATGCGCATCGGCACGCGTGCGGCCTTGGCGCGCTCGGCGACCTCGCCCGCCTTCTCCGCGCCGCCGATGTTGCCGGGGTTGATGCGGATGCACTGCGCCCCGGCGTCGATCGCCTTGAGCGCGAGCGTGTGGTTGAAGTGGATGTCGGCGACGACCGGGATCGGCGAGTCGCGCGCGATCGTCCGCAGTGCCTCGACGTCCTTATCGCGCGGC
>JBBSNQ010000353.1:0-1847 GCA_038232575.1 Solirubrobacterales bacterium
CCAGCCCCGAGCGACTACCCGCACCGCCGTGCGATTCCGACCCGGTGGAAGGACAACGACGTCTACGGGCACGTCAACAACGTCGAGTACTACTCGTTCTTCGACACGGTCATCAATGCCTGGCTGATCGAGGAGGGCGAGCTGGACATCCACCGCGGAGAGGTGATCGGCATCTGCGCCGAGTCGCACTGCGAGTACCGCGCCGCGCTCGCGTTTCCCGAGACGGTGGTTGCGGGACTGCGCGTCGGCCACCTCGGCCGCTCGAGCGTGCGCTACGAGATCGGCCTGTTTCGGGAAGCGCCGCGAGGCGAGCGGGTGGACGACAGCGGCGGGGCACTTCCGGAGCGAGAGGGCATCCCCGCAGGCGAAGGCGGGGAGCTTCTTGCCACCGGCTGGTTCGTCCACGTCTTCGTCGCGCGCGAGGGACGGCGCCCGGTCGAGATCCCGGCGCACCTGCGGGCGGCGCTCGAGCGGCTCGTCGTCGCGGGGGACCGCGCCCGGGCAGGAGGCGGCGCCTGATGAGAAGGCGGCGCCTGAAGGGGGGCGCGACGGCATGAAGGTGCGCGGTGCCGTTCTGCGGGAGATGGGCCTGCCGGCCCCCTACGCGGGGTCGCGGCCGCTCGAGATCGCCGAGCTCGAGCTCGACCCTCCGGGCCGCGGCGAGCTCCTCGTGCGAGTCCGTGCTGCGGGCCTGTGCCATTCCGACCTCTCGGTGATCGATGGCTCGCGCCCGCGCGTGATGCCGATGGTGCTCGGCCACGAGGCCGCCGGAGAGGTGGTCGAGCTCGGCGCCGAGGTGGACGGGTTCGCGCCGGGCGACCGCGTCGTGCTCTCCTTCGTGCCCGCGTGCGGCCGCTGCGCCCCCTGCCAGGTCGGGCGCCCTGCGCTGTGCGAGCCCGGGGCCGCCGCCAACGCCGCCGGGACCCTGCTCTCGGGTGAGCGGCGCTGGAGCGCGCGCGACGGCGAGCCGCTTCATCACCACCTCGGAGTGTCGGCGTTTGCAGACCACGTGGTCGTCTCCGAGCACTCTGCGGTGCGGGTTGACGACGACATCCCCTTCGAGGTGGCGGCGCTCTTCGGGTGCGCGGTGCTGACGGGAGTGGGCGCGGTGGCACACACGGCCCGGGTCGAGCTCGGCGACAGCGTCGCGGTGTTCGGGCTCGGCGGCGTCGGGCTGGCGGCGCTGCTCGGCGCGCGCCTCGCGGGTGCACGTACGCTCGTCGCGGTCGACGTCGTGCCCGCGAAGCTCGAGCTCGCGCGCGAGCTGGGCGCGACCGAGACGGTGCTAGCGGATGATGATGTGGTCGAGAGCGTTCGGCAGGCAGCGGCGGGCGGAGTCGATCACGCGATCGAGACCGTCGGCAGCGAGCATGTGCTGGCGCAGGCCTACGCGGCCACGCGGCGTGGCGGCACGACCGTGACCGTCGGCCTCCCCCACCCCGACCGCATGCTCTCGATCCCCGCCGTGAGCCTCGTCGCCGAGGAGCGCACCCTGCGCGGGTCCTATCTCGGCTCGTGCGTGCCCTCGCGCGACCTGCCGCGCTTCGCGGCGCTCCATCGCGCCGGGCACCTGCCTGTCGATCGCCTGCTCACCCACCGTATCTCGCTCGAGGAGATCAACGAGGGCTTCGACCGCCTGGCAAGCGGAGAGGCCGTGCGCCAGGCCGTGATGCTCTGATGGCCAGTAGCACCAGCGCCTAACCGAGCCCTGCGCCGTGTGAGTTGCCACGTGCGAGGGCAGTCGCGTAACTCACGTAACGGCGCTGTGGGGCCGCTCTCGAGCTGGGCGACCTTGGTCCCGCATGCCGGGACCAAGACAGCCCAGCGCCCGTGTGACAACTGCCGAG
>JBBSNQ010000354.1:0-1844 GCA_038232575.1 Solirubrobacterales bacterium
CTGACCGCGGTCTTCACGCCTGACGGAAACGGCTGGACTATGGCTCAGCTGGCCGAGTGGCCAGCCGTGGTGACCTGTGCGCCGACGCTCGACGAAGCACGCGACATGCTGGTCGACGCCGCGCGCGAGATGGTCGCGTCCTACCGCGAGGAAGGTCGCGAGCCGCTGATCGGCGGCGGCCGCGTTGAGTCGCTCGAGATCAGCCTCGCGGCTTGAAACGCCGCGACCTCGAGCGCCACCTCGCCGACCACGGCTGCGCGCTAGTCCGGGAGGGCGCCCGCCACGCAATCTGGGCCAATCCCCATAGTGATACTCGCGCCCCAGTGCCCCGCCACCGCGAGATCCCGACCGGGACCGCTTGAGCCATATGCCGACAGCTCGCCATCCCGCCGCCCACCGGCTCACGCTGATCCAGCGACGCACCGGCTGGCCGCGACGCCGGCCTCAGCGGCTTTGGCGAGGAAGGGCCTGGCTCAAGCTGGCGAGAGTGCCGACGGCTCGACGTGGATCCGGGGACGAATTGCGATCGCGCTGGTGTGTGCGCACGCGTCCGGCCCACAGCGACGGGCGCACTATCGGCCTACGGGCCTCCCGGCCCCGCCATCAGGTGCACCTCGCCGGCGCCGAGGACAACCCGGCCCTCAGGGGTCTCGACGAGCAGCTCGCCCTCGTCGTCGATCCCGGTGGCCGTGCCGGCGCCCTCTGCCCAGCGGATCTTGCGGCCCAGCAGGGCGTCGCGCGAGCGCCAGGCGGCCAGAACCTCCGGGGCTGGCGCCGCGAGCCAGCGCTCGAGCGCCGCCAGCAGCCGCTCGAGCACAGCCTCCGGGGAGAGGGCATCGTCGGCGGCGCTTTCGGACGCGGCCGAGCCCGCACCGCCGCCGCCGCCGGCCGCGAGCGCGAGTGACGTCGCGATCTGCGCCAGCTCCTCGGGGAGCTCGGTCGCCGCGACGTTGAGCCCGATCCCGAGCACCACCCAGCCCTCCTGCGGGCGTGTCTCGATCAGGATGCCGGCGAGCTTGCGGCCATCGATCCAGACGTCGTTGGGCCACTTGACCCGGCACGCGATCCCCGGCGCGCTCGCCTCGGCGGCCTCGCAGACGGCGACCGCCGCCGCCAGCGGCGCCAGCGCCTGGCCGACCCCGAGGTCGCGCAGCACGAGCGACATCAGCACCGCCGAGCCGGGCGGCGCGAGCCACGAGCGGCCCTGGCGCCCGCGGCCCGCGGTCTGCTCGCCGGCGGTGACGAGCGTGCCGTGCGGCGCCCCGGCGCGCGCGAGCGCCTTGGCGCGCTCGTTGGTCGAGTCGGTGCTGCGGTGGTGGGCCCGGGGGCGGCCGAGCACCGGCGGGGCGGTCGGCACCCCGCTCACCCCGACCGCAGCCGCACTTCGGTGTCGGAGGCGATCCCCAGTGTCGCGGCGGCGTCGCCGCGGTTGATCGCCAGCGCGAGCGAGCGTCGGGCGTCCTCGTAGAGGATCAGCTCGCCAGCCGCGACGTCGGCGAAGGTGGTGGCCCGCCTCGCCGCGAAGGACCGCCCGGCGACGTCGACCTCGATCGGCCTTCCCGGCTCCACCCCCGTTTCTGCGAGCTGCAAGCCCGCGCCAGCGAGCTCCGCGCCGCCGACGTTGAGGGAGACGTTGCCGAAGCGATCGACCGCGAGCACGTGCGCGACGAGCGCCCCGTCCTCGCTGCGCGGCTCGGGCAGCTCGACACGCTTCAGCGCGTCCGGGTCGAGCGGATCGCCGGCGCCGGCGAGCTGCGCCCCGGCGGCGAGCGCAGCGGCGGCCGGCGCGAACACGTCGCGGCCGTGAAAGGTGGCCGAGACCGGCTCGAGGCGGTGGGGGGAGC
>JBBSNQ010000355.1:0-1837 GCA_038232575.1 Solirubrobacterales bacterium
CCCGAGGGCGTGGCGGAGCTCGTGGACGAGTCGGGATTCGAGCGCCTCGCGATCGGCTTCGAGCACGCGCGCGAGGCGGGGCGGCTGCCGCCGCACCACGGCGACCCGTTCGATCGCGTGCTCGTCGCGCAGGCCCGTGTCGAGCGCCTGACCCTCGCGACCGGTGACGAAAGGATCCGCCGCTACGACGTGCCGGTGCTCGATGTGGCGCGCGGCTGAACGTGGACGAGGCGATCGCCGGCGCGAGGCCGCCGCCAGGCAGGCGCTTTGACCCGCCTTGGGAGGCACGGGCACGCTCGTGTAGTGCACAGTGCGCTACGATCCGCTTACGGTGCCTCCATCGTCCCCGCCACCCCTGTCCCTTCGTGTCGGCCGGGAAGGGCTGCGATCGCTCGACGTCATCGCCGGCAGACGGGGCATCACGCGCGCCGAGGCCGCGCGTCAGGCGATCGCCGAGACCGCTGAGCGTGAGCGCGGCCGGTCGGGCTTGGGCGCGGAGGCCCGCGAGCTGGCCGAGGATCCGGCCTACCGCGAGCAGGCGCGCGAGCTCGCCACGGGCATGAACGAGCTCCGTCGTGACCCGTGGTGACGTCCACGCGGTCACGCCGCCGCGTGGACGGGGCAGGCTGCAACGCGGCCCGCGCTTTGCGGTGATCGTCCAGGCCAGCGACCTCGCTCCGCTGTCCACGGTGGTCGGCTGTCCGACGTCGCAATCCGCCCGCCCGGCTCGCTTTCGCCCGCGGATCGAGCTGCTCGACCAGACGACGCGAGTCCTGTGCGAGCAGGTTGGGGCCCTCGACGTCGACTGGCTCGGCGAGCACGTCGGACACCTGTCGTACGAGGAGCAGCTTGCGGTGGACGAGGCACTGCGGCTCGTGCTCGATCTGTGAGAGCCGCTGCGCTCGAGAGGAAGTGCCCGGTTTGCCTGAGTGGGCTCAACCCTCGTCGAGGGCGCGCCCCATCGCCGGCGTGTCGACCGGCGTCCGGGCGACCGGCACCGCGGAGCCTCGCCGCAGGTCGCCCCGCAGACCTTCGCTCGCGACGTAACGCGTGGCGCGGCCTCTGCCGCGCTGCTCGACGAGGCCGGCGTCGAGCAGCCTGCGGAAGTCGTTGCTCGCGGTCGGCGCCGAGACGTCGGCCTCGGCCGCGTAGGAGGCACGGTCGACGCCGTGGAAGAGGCTCAGCTCGAGGGCGATGACGAGCCGGTCCGGCCAGCCGCGCCGCTCGACGAGCTCCTCGAGGAGCGCCCAGCGGGCCCCGGCCTCGGCGACCTCCTCCAGCCGACGGCGCGCCTGTTCGATGTGGCCCCCTACGCAGAACCTCACCCACGCAGCGGCATCGCGCTCGGGCCGATAGGTGCCGCCCTGGACCTTCTGAAGCGCGGCGTAGTAGGCATCGGTGTTGCGGCCCAGGTACTCCTCGATCGAGACGAGCTCAGGCGCCAGCAGTCCCTCGCGCGCGAGCACGAGCGACTGCACGATCCGCGCGATGCGGCCGTTGCCATCGCGAAACGGGTGCACGGAGACGACGTGAAGATGCGCCATCGCCGCTCGCACGACGACGTGGGCGTCGAGGTCACGCCGATCGAGCCACTCCACGACCTCGTTCATGAGCTCCCGCACCTCGTCCTGGTGGGGCCCGACGTACGCGGGGGGTCGCCCGGGAGGGCCGGTCACCTCGATGGGGCTCCGCCGGTACACGCCTGGCAGCTCGTGCTTCTGGAAGCAGCACGCATCGAAGTGCAGGTCGAGGATCACGCGGTCCACCCATCGGAAGCCCGGATCCCCGGCCATGATCCCAACGTGGTCCATTGCGCGCGAATAGCACGCGAGCGCCA
>JBBSNQ010000356.1:0-1811 GCA_038232575.1 Solirubrobacterales bacterium
GCGCCGGGCGTGCACTTCTACACGCTCAACAAGTCGCCCGCCACGCGGGCGATCCTCGGCGCGCTGCGCGCGGCGCGCCCGTGGGACCGGGCGCTCGCGCCGGCTTAGACCCCCGCCTCGCG
The DNA here is from genome assembly GCA_038232575.1 of Solirubrobacterales bacterium. GTDB lineage: Bacteria > Actinomycetota > Thermoleophilia > Solirubrobacterales > Thermoleophilaceae > JACCZP01. Next base: position 123 of record JBBSNQ010000356.1, read on the forward strand.
CCCCCGCGTAGAGTCGCAGACCAGCTGGCGCTCGATCGCTCAGGCTGCCATTGCGCTCACGGCGGGCGACGGCTGACCATCACGCCAAGTCGCGTTTGAGCACCTTGCCGGTCGCGTTGCGCGGCAGCTCGTCGATGAACTTGACGTCGCGCGGGACCTTGAAGCCGGCGAGGTGCGCCTTGACGTGCGCCTTGACGTCGTCGGCGGAGAGCTTGGCCTTCGGCTGCTTGGCCACGAAGGCCTTCAGCCGCTGGCCGAAGCGCTCGTCCTCGACCCCGATGATGGCGACCTCCGCCACGCCCCCGAGGTCCGCGAGCAGATCCTCGACCTCGCGGGGAAAGACGTTCTCGCCGCCGGAGACGATCATCTCGTCGTCGCGGCCCTCGACGAGCAGCCGCCCCGCCTCGTCGAGATGGCCAACGTCGCCCGTGGCCATCAGACCGTCGATCACGTCCTTCGATCCCCCGCCGGTGTAGCCCTCGAAGAGCATGTCGTTGCGCACGAAGATGCGTCCGGTGTCGCCGCGCGGAAGCTCGCTGCCGTCCTCGCCGAGGATCTTGAGCGTCGTGCCGCGCGGCGGCGAGCCCGACGTGCCGGGCGCCTCGCGCAGGTCGCGCGGGGTGGCGATCGTCGCCCAGGCGACCTCCGTCGAGCCGTAGAGGTTGTAGATCACCTCGCCGAACTCGTCCATGAAGCGGTTGGCGAGCTCGCCGGGCAGAGCCGATCCGCTGACGGCGACGACGCGCAGCGACGAGGTGTCGTAGCGGCGGCGCGTCTCCTCGGGGAGCTCGAGGATGCGCTGCAGCATCACAGGGACGACGGGCAGCGTCGTCGCGCGGTGGCGATCGATCTCGGCGAGCGTCGCCTCCGGGTCGAACCTGCGCCGCAGCACATAGGTCGAGCCGAGCGCCATCCCGAGCATGAAGTGGGCGTAGCCCCAGGAGTGAAACAGCGGCGCGGCGATCATCGTTGTCTCGCGCGCGCGCAGCGGGATGCGTGAGAGGAGCGCAACGCCGGGGCCGACCAAGCCCGGCGACCCGCGCGAGGCGCCCTTGGGGGTTCCCGTGGTGCCCGAGGTCAAGATCACGGCCTTGCCGGGATGCCCCGGCGGCACCACCTCGGCCGGATCGTAGGTGTCGATCAACTCGTCGAGCGTCGGGTCGGCGGTGTCGTCCTCGGGATCGTGCCAGGCAACGAAGCGTTTGCGGCGGGCGCCCGCGTCGCCCAGCAGCTCCGCGAACTCGTGGTCGTAGACGATCGCCGCGGGCTTCTCGCGCTTGACGACATCGGTCAGCTGTGGCCCCGCGAAGGCGGTGTTGAGGTAGAGCGAGTGGGCGCCGAGCTTCGACGCGGCGATCGTCGCCTCGACGAAGCCGCGATGGTTGCGGCACATGATCGCGATGCCGTCGCCCTCGAGCACGCCCGCGTCGGAGAGCGCGTGCGCGAGCGAGTTCGTGCGCCTGTGGATTTGCTCGAAGCTGAGCTCTCCGCGCTCGTCGATGACGGCTGGGGCGTGCGGATGGCGGATCGCCGATGCCGTGTAGCCGCCCGCCGGCGTGGGGCCCCAGCGCGCGAGGGCGAGCCCGAGACGCACGAGCTTGTCGGGGCGCTCGGGGCGGACCACGCGGGTCGCGGCAAGCACGCGCGTGGCGTGGATCCCGCGGCCGAGCGCGTCGAGCGGCGCCGGGA
>JBBSNQ010000357.1:0-1808 GCA_038232575.1 Solirubrobacterales bacterium
GGCGATGCACGCGCGCATCATCGAGCAACTGCCGACGGCATTGCGGCGCTTCTGGGCGGCGCTCGTCGAGCACCACCGCGCGGGCAATTTCCGCGGCGTGCTCTTCGAGGCCGAGATGCTCGGCGAGCTCTACGCGAAGGCCGACGAGCCCGCAGACGCCGTTCGCTTCTACATCCTCGCGGGGCGGGAGGAGCGCGCGGCGCAGGCGGCGCGCCAGGTCCCGGCCGACCAGCTCCGCTCCGTCCTGCGGATCGATGGCGGGCGCTGGGAGCGCGCCGCCGGCCTAGCCGCGCTGGCGGCGGTCGGGCGCAGGCTGCCGCACGATCTCGTGGCGGAGCTGGGACCGCGCGTCACTGAACTCGCCAAGGATGCCCCGAGCTCGATCGTTTCGCCGCAGCCCGCGCGCCGTGCGAAGGAGGCGCTTGCGGCACTTGTGCTCTCGATGCCCGCCGAGCAGCAGTCAGACGCTCTCGCGGCGGTCCGCGGGAACCTCAGCACGGGGCTACCGGACGTGCAGCGGGCGGTTGCCGAGGCGCTCGTGCTCGCCACGAATGCCGGCGTGACCGACGCCACGCGCGAGCTCGTCGAGTCGTTCCTCGCTGACCCTGCGTTGAGCGGTGTGTCGGTGCTGTGGGTCGCTGAGCGGATTGCCGGCGACACGGCGACTTACGCGCGCGTGGAGGAGGCGGCGGCAGCCGGGCAGGCGCACGCGCTCGAGGCGATCGCCGCGGCCGATGTCGCGATCACCAACGAGCGGGTCCGTAGGGCGTTCGAAGCCGAGGTCGCCGCCGTCGTCGAGCGGCCGATCGTCGAGGAGCACGAAACCCAGCGCATGGTCCACATGGTCAGCCTCGAGGGCATCGGGATCAGCGGTCGCCATGTGCCGGAGCCGCTGCGCGAGCGGCTGCTGCGTTTCCTGCTCGACGTCGTCACCGACCATGAGCAGCTCGAAATGAATCGTTTCTCCGCGGCGAACGCGATCCACAACGTCGCGCCTGCGCTCTCGGCAGGGCTCGCGGACGAGGCGGTCGACGCGCTCCTGCCGCTCGCGCGCGGCAACTACGGCGCCTCGCCGCTCGATGCGCCAGCCGACCGTCGGCCGCTGCGCCCCGCGCCCTTTACGTTCGGCGAGGCCGGCATGCTGCGCCCTGCCGCGCTCCAGGCACTCGGCCCGCTGCTCGACATTGCGTCGGGGCGGCAGCCGGACATCGAGCCTGCGCTGCGCGCAGCGTTCACCGACGGCGGCGCGGGGCTGCTCGAGGCGGCCTTTGATCTGCTCGCACACACCGACGCTGAGACGCCGCCCGTCGCGCTCTCGCTTGCGCTCGAGGACGAGTCGGCGCGCGTCAGGCTGGCGGCGCTGCGCTGGTGGCAGGCGCGCGGGCGGGGCCTGCCCGACGAGGCGGCTGTCGCGCGGGCGCGCGTGGACCGGAACCCGAACGTGCGACTCGTGCTCGTGCGCCTCGCGACGACCGATGCCGACCGCGGGCCGCCACTCTTGCGCGCGATCGCCGATGAAGACGAGGACGCTTACGTGCGCCTGTTCGCGCGCCAGCAGATTCCGTAGTCGGCGCTCAACGCTCCGTCTTCGTGCTCGCTCGCCGGTCATCATCGCCTCGCGTCAGCGTCGACCTGTCGCTTCCGCGTGACGGCGGCACTGCTCCTTTGCGCGAGCAGGAGCACTCTCGCGCGAGCGTTACCGCGCTGCTCCTTTTCGACGGAAGCGGCAGTCGCGGGCCGCTTGGCAGAGACCGCTCGCTTGCGGCCCGCGTGGTGAGGTGACGTGGTCGGAGCTCTTGTCCTCTGAA
>JBBSNQ010000358.1:0-1807 GCA_038232575.1 Solirubrobacterales bacterium
CAGGCGCAGCGCGGCCGCGATCGGCCGCCCCGCGGTCTGGGTCATGTCGGCCACGCGGAACTCGAGCCAGCCCGAGCTCTCGCCGCGGGGGGCCGAGATCAGCCGCAACGCGGAGCCGTCGCACATGAGACCGGCGGTCACGCCGGTCTCGCGCAGCAGGCGCTCCATGCGCCCGTGGGCGGAAGCCTCGAGCCGGCCGCCATCGCGCTCGACGCTGTCGAGGTCGTGGCCAGGGTCGAGCACGCGCACGAGCAGCTGCCACGGCGGCGCGCCCGCGACGGGGTTCAGCTCGCGTACCGCGAGGTCGGGGCGCAGCGTCTCGCCCAGCTCGGGCAGCGCGACCGCCAGCTCCTCCGGCAGCGGCGTGCCGTTCGCGCCGGCGTAGCCCTTGGGGGAGAAGGACCAGCCGAGCACGCGGCGCGCGAATGCCTCGAAGTCCGCGATCACCGGCTCGGGCTCGCCACCCGGCTCGGGCGTCCGGTCCTCGACGCACTCCTGCAACGCGCGCTGCCCCTCGATGTCGCTGCGCGGGAGGACGGCGCCCGCGCGCAGCAGCGCCGTCGGTGCGACCACGAGACCAGGTGGCGGTGGCTTGGCCGCGCCGTCGCGCTCGGCCGGCTGCACGAAGCCGAGCCACTCCAGGTGCGCCTCGACGTTGGGGTCGAACTTCGCCATCAGTTCGTGTCCGGCCACAGGTAGACGAGCCCGACCGGCTCGACGCGGCGCGCGCGCACGACGTAGAAGTCGGCGATCCGCTCGGGCTCGGTGGCGAGGTCGGAGTCGAACTGCTCGAGGCGGTGACGCCACGAGCGGACGTCGGCCTCGAGCTGACGGCGCTCCTCGTCGGCGAAGCCGAGTCGCAGCTGCTCCGGGCTGCCCTGGTGGCGCTTGAGCTCCTCGCTCACGCGTTGGCGCTGGGTCTCAAGGATCTCGCGCAGCCTCCGCGACTCCGCCGCTCCGCGGGTGGCGAGCTGCTCCTCGGCGCGCGCCGCCTCCTGCTCGGCGCGCTCGGTCAGGCGCGGCAGCAGCTCGGTGACGTCGCCGGCGGCGGCCTGGCGCAGGCGGCGCTCGACCGTCTCGGAGGGCGCGGTGGCGGGCCTGCGCTCAAGCGCGCCGTCAAGCAGCTCGAGGCTGCGGGCCTCGGCATCGCGCGCGTAGGGGGTGAGCGGTCCGTCGCGCTGGTCGGGTTCCAGCCAGCGGGCGGCCACGGCGACCAGCTGCTCGTGCAGGCGCTCGGCGCCGCGGCCGTAGAGGGAGAGCCGGCCGAGCAGCAAGACGCGCGGGATCGAGTCCTCCACCTGGGCCAGGCACGCGCGCGAGAGGTCGTGGTGGACGAAGCCCTGGGCCCGGAAGCGGCCGAGCAGCCGCTGGGCGACGCGCTGCTCTAAGTGCAGGTGCACGGTCGCCTCGGTCAGCACGCCCTCGTCCTCGAAGACGACCGGGCGGATCGGCGCCTCGCGGCGCCAGTCGGCGAGCTTCTGGCCGCTGGGCTGCGGCGCGCGCAGGGTGTCGAGCGTCGCCGTCCAGCTCGCATCGGCCCCTGCGCGGCGGTCGAGCGCCGGGACCGTCCACGCCCGCCGCCCGCCGTGGCCATCGGTGGTCTCTCGCAACCCGTCGGCGCCGAGCAGCTGGAGCGAGCACGACAGCGCGTCGCGGAAGGCGGCGGCCTCGAAGCCGACGGCGGCGCGTGAGCGCTCCAGCAGCGTGCGGCAGTGGTCGATCTCGGTGCGCAGCTCGTCCTGGCGGGTGCGCGCGTCCTCGAGCTCCTCGCTGGTCGCGCTGCGGCGCTCGGCGTCGAGATCGGCCG
>JBBSNQ010000359.1:0-1807 GCA_038232575.1 Solirubrobacterales bacterium
CGGGCCGCAGCCGTCCGGCGAGCTCGACCGCAGCAGGGAAGTCGCGCCGGTAGCCGTAGGCGCCGCAGACGCGCAGCTCGCGCTGCCACGCGAGCGCGAGGTCCGCGCTGACCCTGCCCGGCATGCCGACCAGCACGACCTGGCCGCGCGGGCGCGCTGTCGTGATCGCCGCCTCGAGCGAGTCCCCGGAGCCGACACAGTCGAGCACGGTGTCGAAGCCGCCGAGCAGGAGCTCGCGGCCGAGATGGCCGACGAGCCTGCGCGCGCCGGTTAGCTGTGCCCCCGCGAGGTGGAGCCTGTCGGGAGCGCAGACATCGTCGGCTCCCAGGCGGCGCGCCTCGAGTTGCTGGGCAGAGTGCTTGCCCACGGCGAGCACCGTGGCGCGCGGCTCGAGCTCACGCAGCGCCGCGATCGTCAGCAGGCCGATCGTGCCCGCCCCCACGACCGCCAGCGTCTCGCCGGGCTCGGGCTCTGCAAGCCGCGCGGCGTGCAGCGCGCAGGCGAGCGGCTCGACGAGCACCGCGTCCTCGTCGCGCAGCTCGTCGGGCACCGGGTGGAGCTGCGAGGCGTGCGCCGTCAGCCCCTCGCTCCAGCCGCCGCACGTATCGCGGCAGAAGCCGATCTGCAGGCCGGCCGAGACGCTTCCCTCGGTGACGTTGCGGCAGAGCGCGTGCATGCCCTCGGCGCACTCAGGGCACGCCGGCTCGATGCCGCGCGCCGTGCATCCGAGCGCCGGCTCGACCACCACGCGCTCGCCGCGGCGCTCGCCGGAGGCGATCTCGCCGACGACCTCGTGGCCCGGCACGAAGGGCCCCGAGGTGAGCGAGCCGAGGTACGGAGAGGCGCAGCCGGAGACGAGCGCCTGGTCGGATCCGCAGATGCCGCTCAGACGTGGGCGCACCTGGAGCCAGTCGGAGGCGGGGAGGGGCGGCGGACGTAGCTCACGGAGCCGCAGAGCTCCCACTCCGGCGCGCCGCGAGACCTTCGCCGCGAGGTGGCGGGGCGCGGAGGCTGAGTACTCGAGCGCAAGCATCAGGCTCCCGAGGCGACGAGCGGGGTGGTGCGTGAGCCCGGCTCGGTGCGCCACTCGAGCACAGGCCAGCGGCGGCGCCTGGCCTCGCGCGAGAGGCGGAAGTCAGGATTGACCGCGTGCGGGTGGCCGACCAGCTCGAGCAGCGGCAGGTCCGAGAGCGAGTCCGCGTAGGCATGGCAGTCGCCGAGCTCCCCGCCCCGCTCGGCGACCATGCGCGCGGCCAGCGATGCGCGCGCGTCGGCGGTCAGCGGCGGCTCGGCGAGCTCGCCCGTGAACGCGCCGCGGCTCTCGTCCAGGCGGGCGGCCACGAGCTCGTCGGCCAGGAAGCGCAGCGGCTCGACGAGGAAGTCGAGCGCGCCGGTGATGAGCACCACGCGATCGCCGCGAGCGCGGTGCGCGCGGATCCGGCGCACGGCGTCGTGCTGGATCCGCGGCAGGATGAACTCGGACAGCGCCTCCTGCGCCTGCTCGCGCAGATCCGCCACCGGGAGACCGCGATAGTTGCGGTAGAAGCGCCGCGTGAAGACCGCGCGCGAGCGCCTGTCCGAGGCGAGCCAGCCGGGTGCCCGGGCCGCGAGCCCGAGCGACCACAGAAGACGGTCGCCACTTGCCATCCCGCGTGTGCGCAGCCACGCGTAGAAGTGCACGAGCGTCGAGTCGAGCACCACTCCCTCCACATCGAAGAATGCGAGCCCCGCTGGACCGTCCTCGAGCGCCCCCGCCTCCGCCCGAGCCTGCGCCGCGATCCGCTTGGCCGGCACGCGCGGAACGCCC
>JBBSNQ010000360.1:0-1804 GCA_038232575.1 Solirubrobacterales bacterium
CCACGAACGGTCACGCGAATCGCCCGGCCGCCCTCAACCTCGCGCAGAACCTCGGCGACCCTGTTGCGGAGCTCGCGTTGGGGAATCACGCGGATCGGTTCCTGCATCACGTAGTACGACCGTAGCATGATCTGCTACGTAGCGGCCCCGATCATCCGCGCGGGCTCCGAGCGCTCCCGGTCACCTCAAGCAGCCGGTCTCACCCGGGCGGCTGACCGACGTGGATGCTCGCCCGCAGCTGCGGGCTGTAGTCCTCGAGCTCGATCTCGCCGACGCGTCCACGCGCGTCGAGGAGCGCGTCGAGCGCCGGCTGCGGCGCCTCGAAGACCGCCATCAACCCGTCGCCGAGGCGCTTGACCACGCGCCCGCCGTTGTCGGCGACCGGTCGCTCGACGGCCTCGCCGACGTCGCGCAGCAGCTCGAGCGCGGCCGTGTCGCCCGCGTCCAGCGTCCAGGTCGAGTACCCGCCGAGGTCGGTGAAGACGATCGTCACCTGATCGTGGCCGCGCCCGCGTCCCTGAGCCTCGGATAGCGCCTGCCAGACCTGGAGCGCCGCCAGGCCAACCTCGCGCACCGAGCCCGGCCGCTCTGCCGTCAGCTCCGAGAGCCGCTTGCCCACCACCTGCGGTCCCTCCGCTCCGGCGGTCGAGAGCGGATCACCGAAGCGGCTGTCGCCCGGCAGCAGCTCGCGCGCCAGGCGCGCCGCCGTCACGAGCCTGGGGCTCTCGTTTACCCGCTTCGCCGCGCCGGCGACCTTCGCCCGCGCGCCGCGCGCCGCGCGGCCAGCCTTGGGGCTGCGGCTTCCCTCGGCCTCCTGGCCGCGGTCCGCCTGCTCGTCGCGGTCAGCGCTCTCGTCGCGGTCAGCGCGCTCGTCGCTCACAAAGCTCCCTGTGTCTTCACTCTCACGGACTCTCGCCTGTTCCGGGCACGGCGCTCCCGCTCACGCTGACGATAGAAGCTGCTCCGGTGCCACGACCCAGTCAAGCCCGGCCAGCGTTCGCCTGAGACGCGCGTCGGCGGTGATGAGCTGCGTGCGGCGCCGCTCGGCGAGCGCTACGTAGACCAGGTCATAGACCGGATGGTTGTCGTAGCGCCGAGCTAGGTCCCAGGCTCGATCAAGGTCTCTGCGCTCGTCGATCAGCCGCACCGGTAGCTCGCGCAGAAGAGCCTGTGCGGCGTCGGCCGCAGCGCCGCTCCAGCGCCGGCGCCGAACGCCGGTCAGCAGGGCGTTCGAGACCTCCTCCATCAAGAGCCGCGGCGCAAGCAGCTCGGCTTCCTCGGCAGCTAGCTGCGCCACCAGAACCAGCGCCGGAACCCCCGGATCGGCGTCCGGCGCGATCCAATCCACGACGACGCTCGCGTCAACGACCGGCACGTGCCCCTACCGTCGCGATCGATCCGCACGATCCTCGATCACGAGCTCGGCCGCACTGCGCCCAGAGCCGCCTGCTCCCGCTGCCTCGCGCGCGGCGCGTGCACGCTCTGCCCATGCGGCGAGCCCCACCGCAGCGCCCACTCGGGTGGCCGCGGCTTCGACCTCGGCACGCGACATGAGCAGCCGGTTCCCCTGTCGGCGGGCTGCGAGGCGGCCGGACCACACCCAACGTCGGACGGTCTCGGGGTGACGCCCCACGAGCACCGCCGCGCGTCGCACGTCGACGACCTCTTCACCTCCGACCTCTCTCGTCCCGATCATCCGCCCAATACTACTACAACATAGAGAGCAGATGTAGTAGTAGCAGCTAGGGTCGCCCTACGAGCCCTTGAGCTGGCGCATGAGGCCGAAGACGTCGACCTCGTCCCA
>JBBSNQ010000361.1:0-1786 GCA_038232575.1 Solirubrobacterales bacterium
GCGCGCTGAAGTTCTACTCCTCCCAGCGCCTCGACATCCGCCGCATCGAGACCCTCAAGGAGGGCACCGAGGCTGTCGGCAACCGGGTGCGGGTGAAGGTGGTCAAGAACAAGGTCGCGGCGCCGTTTCGCCAGGCGGAGTTCGACATCGAGTACGGGACCGGCATCTCGAGCGAGGGGTGCATCCTCGACCTCGGGCTCGAGCATGACATCGTGCAGAAGTCGGGCTCGTTCTTCTCCTACGACGGCGAGCGCCTCGGCCAGGGGCGCAACAACGCGAAGGGCTACCTGCGCGAGAACCCCGACAAGGCCAAGGAGATCGAGGCGAAGGTCTACTCCGCCCTCGGCGTGGGCCAGAAGGACCCGGCGGTCGCAGCCGCCGAGGCCCCGGTGCCCTCGCCCGAGGTGGTGACCGGGGCAGGAGAGATCGAGGAGCAGGCCGCCTGAGCGCCGAGAGGAAGGTGCGGTCGTGACCGCCCCACCGCCGCCCGGCGGCAAGACCGAGGAGGAGCGCGCGCTCGAACTCGCGTACCGCACCCTGTCCACACGTGACCGAACGGTCGCCGAAGTCCGCTCCTTCTTGGAACGAAAGCGGGTCGGCCCACGCGCCATCGACCACGCCATCGGCGAGCTCGAGTCCGTCCGCTTCCTCGATGACGAGCGCTACGCGCGCCTGTTTGCCGAGGACAAGTGCGCGATCGAGCGCTGGGGCTCGCAGCGCATCGAACGCGTCCTGCGCCGCCGCGGCGTCCCCGACCACCTGATCGAGGCGGCCCTGGCCGGCGAGGACCGAGACGGAGAGCTGGCCGCCGCCGTCGGCCTGCTCGCCGAGAAGCGGGTGGCGTGCGACTCGGATCGCGATCGCGACCGCGCCTGGCGGATGCTCGTCCGCAAGGGCTACGAGCCCGAGTTGGCCTACGAAGCCGTGCGCGAGCACGGTCGCGATGCCCAACACGCCTAATCCGCGCCTACAGGTTGCGCCAAGGCCGGTTCGGTACTAACCTCGGGTGAGGCGATCGACCTCGGTCATCGCGGCACTGATTTGACTCCTTTGCAGGCATATTTGACACTTTTCCGGCAACTTCACCCAATGAGCACTCAACACCACGACATAGACGAGCGCGAGGGGAGCCCTCGAGCGCGTTCATAAGAGCTGAAACGCGCGGCTCCGGAAGCTGCGCGCCCGCATAGAGCAGTCCGATCAGGTGTCTCGCGAAACCGAGCCGAGCGCTCGACATCGTGAAAACTGTGCCCGGCGCACGCGCCGGGAGAGGAGACTGCGACATGGAGATCCTGCTGGCGGCCTTGGTATCGGCGGCCGTGTCTGGCGCCGTGGCAGTGTTCGCGCTGCGCTCCCGTGGGCCGCAGCCCATCCATCCAGGCGCGCCGGCGGGCGACGCCGGGCCGGGTCGAGCTCAGCCATCTCGTCCGAAGCGGCGCGAAACGCCGGCGGCTGGCGGCCCCCACGGCCAGCCCGACGGGCCCGAGCCGAGCGGTGCTCGCGGCGAGCCCGACCCGCCCCCCGCGGGCGAGGCCGCGCTGCCGGCTGCGACCGAAGCGGCGTATGCATCCATCGCGCCGGCCGAGCAGGCTTCCCCAACTGCGCCCGACGCCGACCTGCAGGCACGCCGCGACGAGCTGGCCCGCCTCGAAGAGCGCCTGAGGGCGAAGGAGCAGGCCGTTGACTCTCGCCTGAGGGCGATCGATGAGCGCGAGCGCTCGCTCGATGACCGCGGGCGCAACCTCGACCACAACTCAGCCAAGCTCAAGGAAGCGCGCAAGCAGCA
>JBBSNQ010000362.1:0-1785 GCA_038232575.1 Solirubrobacterales bacterium
ACGTCGACCCGCGTGTAGGGGTTGCGCAGGTGGCCGAAGACCTCCTCTTCCTCCTCGAACCACGCGTCCATCGCGTGCCAGTGGATCGCCGCGAGGCCGCCGATCGGCGGAGCGCTCTCCAGCGGCTCGGGGTAGTGCCAGACCGCGTTCTCCGCGACTCGGCCGTGCGCGCGCACCGAGCGATAGGAAGCATCGCCCTTGAAGGGGCAATGCGTCGACTGATCCGTCGACTCGAGCAGCTCCGAGGCGAGATCCTCCTCGGGGATGTAGAGGATCGGCAGGTGCCCCGTCTCGTGCAGGAGCCTGCCGTGCATGGTGTCGGCGACGGTCTCGCCTGCCAAGACCGCCCGCACGCGGCGCGGGTAGTCCTCGAGGTAGAGAACGTGCTCGGGGGCGTCGACGTTGAAGTTGAAGCTGCCGCCGGGGCTGCGGCCGAACGGTGCTGTGCCGATCGTGAGGGTCACTGGTGCTCCTCGCTCGGGGACGTATGCTCGTCTGACGCAGGCGCCAAGGGTGGCGTGAGCGCCGAAGAAGCTCCTTACGCACCGTAAGTCTAGGGCCCGACATCCGCCGACTCGCGCTCACCTTCGACGACGGGCCCGGCCGGCTCACCGCGGCCATCCTCGACGTGCTCGCCGAGCATGGAGCGAGGGCGACCTTCAACGTGCTCGGCGACCGCGTCGCTGGGCGCGAGGAACTGTTGCGGCGCACGCTCGCCGAGGGGCACGAGCTCGGCAATCACGCCTTTCACCACGAGCGCCTCGCGGGCCGGCCGCTCGCCGCCTACCGCCAGCTGCGCCGGACATCGGCCGCGATCCGTGCGGCTACCGGCTCGAGCCCGGTCGTGTTCCGTGCGCCCTACGGTGCGGTCAGCGACGGGGTGGTGCGCACGGCGGGGCTGCTGGGGATGAGCACGGTCGGCTGGGACGTCGACCCGCGCGACTACGAGCTGCCCTCGGCCGAGGAGATCCACGCACGCGTCGTCGACGGCGTGCGAGCCGACTCGATCGTCGTGCTCCACGACGAGCGGCGCGCGGGGGAGCAGACGGTGACCGCGCTGGCGACCATCCTCGTCACGCTCGGTGCGCGCGGCTACAGCTTCGTCACCGCCTCGGAGCTGCCGGCGGTCAGGCCGCCGCCGCGGTGGTCGGCGCGGCGACGGGCGGCGCGGCGGCGAGCAGCTCTGCGTCGACGGTGAACTTGTGCTCTACGCCGGAGCGCGCGAACACGAGCACGACCTCTGCGACGGGTAGGCCTGTGGCCTCGGCGACCGCGCGCGCGTAGCTCGCCGCCTGGGGGAGATGCTGCTGGGCGTGGGCGCTCACGGCCGCGGCGCGGTCGTTCGTGCCGTCGTCTGCGCCGCCCTCTGTGGCGTGGTCCGCGCCACCCGTCGATGCGCCGTCCAGCACCCCGACCTGGTCGCTCTTGAAGTCGACGACGACGAGCGCGTCACTCCCGCTCTCGCGGCGCTCGCTGAAGACGAGGTCAACCCGCCCGGTGTAGAAGCCATCGTCTCGGCCGCTGCCCGCCGCCACCGTGAAGGCGACCTCGCGGTGGAGGCTCGATGAGGCGAGTGCACGCTGCATGACCGGACTCGCGAGGCCGTTGCGCGCCATCGCGAGCAGCTCGTCCAGACGCGGCTCGAGCCCGGCCTCTGCGCAGACGGCGCGGATGAGCGGCTCGAGGTCCTCGGCTCCCGGCAGCCGCACCAGCTCGAGCACGCGGTGCAGTGCGTCGCCGATCGGCAGCGGCGGCCCCTCGCCCGCGTTCACCGCGCCGTCGAGG
>JBBSNQ010000363.1:0-1783 GCA_038232575.1 Solirubrobacterales bacterium
ATCTCGCTGGCCCTCGTTCGACGCGTAGGTAGAGCCGGGTCCGTCCGGACCCCGCACCAAGAAGGAGACACGACGATGCGCTTCATGATCCTGCTCAAGGCCGACGAGACGACCGAGGCCGGCGTCCTCCCCAGCGAGGAGGTCCTCACCGCGATGGGGAAGTACAACGAGGAGCTGGTGAAGGCCGGCGTGCTGCTCGCGGGCGAGGGGCTCCAACCGAGCTCGAAAGGCGCGCGAGTCCACTTCTCCGGCGAGGAGCAGACGGTGGTCGACGGGCCCTTCACCGAGACGAAGGAGCTGATCGCCGGCTTCTGGCTGCTTCAGGTGACGTCGAAGGAAGAGGCGATCGAATGGGTCAAGCGCGTCCCCCTTGGCCAAGGGGCCGAGATCGAGATCCGCCAGGTGTTCGAGGCGGAGGACTTCGGTCCCGAGTTCACGCCCGAGCTCAGGGAGGCAGAGGAGCGCCTGCGCGCGCAGGTGGACGCGCAGCGGTAGTCGCGCGCGCCTCGGCTCGCACCGGCGGACGCCGATGCTGGAGTCGGCTGCCGTGACGGCACCGGCCGTACGGCGCGCGATCGACGCGGTCTGGCGGATCGAGTCGGCCAGGCTCATCGCCGGTCTGGCGCGGATCGTGCGCGACGTCGGCCTCGCCGAGGAACTCGCGCAGGACGCGCTGGTCGCCGCGCTCGAGCAGTGGCCGGAGTCGGGCGTGCCGCGCAACCCGGGCGCCTGGCTCATGGCCACCGCGAAACATCGCGCGATCGACCTTCTGCGCCGGAGGGAGCGGCTCGAGCGCAAGCTCGAGGAGCTCGGTCGCGCTCTCGAGACCGAGGAGGGGGCCGCGCCGGATCTCGACGCGGCCCTCGACGACGACATCGGTGACGACCTCCTGCGCCTGGTGTTCACGGCCTGCCATCCGGTCTTGTCCACCCAGGCGCGCGTCGCGCTCACGCTCCGGCTGCTCGGTGGCCTGACGACCGCGGAGATCGCGCGTGCGTTCCTTGTCGCGGAGCCGACCGTTGCCCAGCGGATCGTCCGGGCCAAGCGGACGCTCGCCGAGGCGCGCGTCCCCTTCGAGGCCCCCCAGGGGGCCGAGCTCTCCGCCCGCCTGTCGTCCGTGATCGAAGTCATCTACCTCGTGTTCAACGAGGGCTACGCAGCGACCGCGGGGGACGACTGGATGCGGCCCGCGCTCTGCGAGGAGGCGCTGCGTCTCGGTCGCATCCTCGCCGAGCTCGTTCCAACCGAGCCGGAGGTGCACGGCCTCGTCGGACTGATGGAGCTCCAGGCGTCACGCCTGCGGGCGCGAGTCGGCCCCTCGGGGGAGCCGATCCTCCTGCTCGATCAAGACCGGGCCCGCTGGGACCACCTCCTCATCCGCCGGGGCCTCGCCGCGCTCGAGCGTGCCGAGCAGCTCGGCCTGGCGCTCGGCCCGTACGGGTTGCAGGCGGCGATCGCCGCATGTCACGCGCGAGCACGCACCGCGGCGGAGACGGACTGGGCGCGCATCGCGGCGCTCTACGATGCGCTCGCCCAGCTTGCGCCCTCACCCGTCGTGGAGTTGAACCGCGCGGTCGCGCTGGCGATGGCGTTCGGTCCAGCCGCCGGCCTCGATCTCGTCGACGCGCTGACCTCGGAGCCACAGCTCCAGGGCTACCACCTCCTGCCGAGCGTGCGGGGCGACCTCCTTGCGAAGCTCGGCCGCCTTGACGAGGCACACGAGGAGTTCCAGCGCGCGGCAGCGCTTACACGCAACGGACGCGAGCGCACGCTGCTCCTCGAA
>JBBSNQ010000364.1:0-1781 GCA_038232575.1 Solirubrobacterales bacterium
CCGCCCGGCCATAATCCGGCGCGTGCAGGAGCGCAGCGCATCGAACATCCGCAACTTCTCGATCATCGCGCACATCGACCACGGCAAGTCGACGCTCGCGGATCGCATCCTCGAGTTCACCGGCACGCTCGACGGGCGCGGGCACCTGCCCCAGGTGCTCGACTCGATGGAGCTCGAGCGCGAGCGCGGGATCACGATCAAGGCCCAGGCCGTGCGCGTCGAGTACAGCGCGCGCGACGGCAGGACGTACCGCCTGCACCTGATCGACACCCCCGGCCACGTCGACTTCTCCTACGAGGTCTCGCGCTCGCTCGCGGCCTGTAACGGCGCGCTGCTGCTCGTGGACGCCTCGCAGGGGGTCGAGGCGCAGACGCTCGCCAACTCCTACCTCGCCGTCGACGGCGGCCTCGAGCTGATCCCCGCTCTCAACAAGATCGATTTGCCGGGGGCGGAGCCCGAGCGCGTCGCGGAGGAGGTCGCCGAGCTGCTCGGCGAGCCGATCGAGGACATGATCCAGGTCTCGGCCAAGACGGGTGTCGGGGTCGAGGAGGTGCTCGAGGCGATTGTGCGGCGGATCCCGCCGCCCGAGGGCGACCCCGATGCGCCCCCGCGTGCGCTCATCTTCGACTCCCAGTTCGACCAGTACCGCGGCGTGATCGCCTACATCCGCGTCGTCGACGGTGAGCTGCGCAAGGGCGAGCCGATCGTCGCGATGCAGGCCGGCACCCACGCCGACATCGACGAGATCGGCTTCTTCGGACCGGACATGAAGCCCGTCGAGGGGCTGCGCATGGGTGAGGTCGGCTACGTGATCACCGGTGTCAAGGACGTCTCACAGCTGCGCGTGGGGGACACGCTCACCTCGCGAGCGCGCCCGGCCGCGACCGCCGTGCCCGGCTACCGCGAGGCCAAGCCGATGGTCTTCTGTGGGCTCTTCCCGGTCGACACCGACCAGTTCTCCGATCTGCGCGACTCGCTCGACCGACTCTCGCTCAACGACGCGGCGCTCACCTTCGAGCCCGAGACGAGCCGCGCGCTGGGCTTTGGCTTTCGCTGCGGCTTTCTCGGCCTGCTCCACATGGACATCGTGCGCGAGCGCCTCGAGCGCGAGTACGGGCTCGAGCTGCTCGCGACGACGCCGAACGTCGAGTACGAGCTGACGCTCACCGACGGCACGCAGACCAAGGTGCACTCGCCCGCCGAGATGCCCGAGCGCGGACGGATCGCGGAGATCGCCGAGCCGTTCATCCGCGCGACGATCGTCTGCCCCAAGGAGCACGTCGGCCGGGCGATGGACCTCTGCCAGGAGCGCCGCGGCCGCCACGTCGACCTCTCCTTCCTCTCTGCGGCGCGCGTGCAGCTGCGCTACGACGTCCCACTCGCGGAGATCGTGCTCGACTTCTACGACCAGCTCAAGTCGCGCACGCGCGGGTTCGCCTCGCTCGACTACGAGCTGATCGGGACCCGTCCGTCCGAGCTCGTGAAGCTCGACATCCTGCTCGCGGGCGACTCCGTCGACGCGCTCTCGACGATCGTGCACACCGACAAGGCCTACGCCGCCGCCCGCACCCTGACCGAGCGCCTGCGCGACCAGATACCGCGCCAGCAGTTCGAGGTCGCGATCCAGGCGACGATCGGGTCGAAGGTGATCGCGCGCGAGAGCGTCAAGCCGATGCGCAAGGACGTGATCGCCAAGTGCTACGGCGGCGACATCTCGCGCAAGCGCAAGCTGCTCGAGAAGCAGAAGGCCGGCAAGCGCCGGATGAAGCAGGTCGGCCGCA
>JBBSNQ010000365.1:0-1775 GCA_038232575.1 Solirubrobacterales bacterium
CCGCGGGGGGGCGGCCCGCCCCCCCCCCCGGGCCCCCCGCCGGCCCCGCGCGCCCCCCCCGCCGCCCCCCGGCCCCCCACGCTCAGCGGCGCCTCGACCGCCTGCAAGCCCAGTTAGAGGCCGACCAGACCCGCGACCGCGCGCTTGTCGAGCAGGCCATTCAGCTCGGCCTCATCGCGGCCGAGGACGCCGGAGAGGACCCGCGCGAGCTGCTCGCCCGGCTCGTGCGGACGCCAGTGCCGGCGCTTCCGGCCGGCGACCCAGCGTCGCAGCCGGTGGAAGATCTGCGGGCCGCGCTCGCCCGGTCGCGGTCGGTGGTTCGCGAGCTGCGCGAGCGTCGAGCGGCCCTCGGCCAGCTCGACCGCGACCGCGACGACCACGCCGCCGCGGTCCAGACCCAACTCGGGCGCCTGGGCATCGTTGAGGCCATCAGCGTGTCGGCGACCACTGACTCTGACAACTGCCCGGCGTGCGGCGCCGAGCTCGACGAGCCCGACGAGACGCTGGCCGTGCTAGCGCAGGACAGCGCGCAGCTCGACACGCAGCTGCGTGCGCTGAGCGCCGCCACGCGAGACATCGGCCCCGCCGAACGCGAGCTCGACGCCGCCATCGCCGCCGCGCAGAACCGCTATTCCGAGATCCGCCAGCGCCTTGACGCCGCCCTGGCCACCGATGCCGCCGTCGCGCGGCTGGCTGATGAAGGGCAGGTCCGGGCTCGGCTGCTCGGTGTCATCGAGGAATATCTGCGCAGCGCGACCGCCGCCAGCCCCGCCGCTCGCGCTGAGCTGGTCGACCGCGTCCGCACGCTCAGCGAGGAGCTCGCCGCCGTCGAGCCGGGTACCGACAGGGCCAGCATCGACGACGAGCTGGAAGCCCGCTTGGGGGCGATGTCGGTCGACATGACTGCTTGGGCACGCGAGCTCGACCTTGAGGCCGCTGAGGAAGGCAACGTCTACATCGATCGACGTACCCTCAACGTCGCGATCGGCACCAGCCACGGCCGCGTCGGCCTCGCCCAGATGGGCTCAGGCGCCAACCATGTCGGCTACCACTTGGTCGCTCACCTCGCGCTGCATCAGCACTTCGTTCGCGAGAATCGGCCTGTACCGCGGTTCGTCGTCTTCGACCAGCCCAGCCTCCCATTCTTCCCGACAAACGTTGTCGACCGCGACGCCGCGATCGCCGACGTCGACTGGGAGGCGGTGCGGACCATGATGCTCCTTGCCGACCGCGTTGTACGCGACCTCGGCGGGGAGCTCCAGGTGATGATCACCGATCACGCGAGCTTCGCCAGTGAGGACTGGTTCGACGACGCGCTCGTCGAGGACTGGCACACCGGCACGAAGCTCGTGCCCGCGGACTGGCCGGAGCGCTAGCGGCCTCGCCCGGCGGCCGGGTTGCTCGGGCGCCATACGAAACGGCGGCGAGCGGCGCGAGGGTCCGTGCAGCGCGCCATTCCGCTTACGGCCGGACCACACGACTACGAGACATCGGGGCGGGCGCTGGTCCGGCCTGGGTCGGCGGCCTCGCGACTCCGGTCAAGTGGATAGCCCGTACTGCCATCGCACTCTCAACGCTCGTTGTCAGTGCGTTGGCAGTAGCTCACCGCGCGTCGAGCTCCCAGTAGGCGCGCGGGTCCTTCCGGCTCTTTGCCCACCCACCGCACGACATTCAGCCCCCGCCGCGCGCCATCGACGTCCAGATCGCAGAGTCGAGCCGATGCGCGTCGACTCCGAGCGCGGCGGCGGCGGCCGTGACGAGATCTCGCGCGTCCG
>JBBSNQ010000366.1:0-1771 GCA_038232575.1 Solirubrobacterales bacterium
CAGGAGGTAAACCAGGAGGTCGAGCAGCTCGGCGCCAAGGTCACCGGCCAGTGGGCCGTGCTCGGCCGCTTCGACTTCGTGAACATCGTTGAGGCGCCCGACGAGAAGACGATGGCGCGCGTCTCGATGGAGCTCGGCGCCCGCGGGACGGCCAAGTACGAGACGCTGCCCGCGATCCCGGTCGAGGACTTCGTCTCCTCGCTCTGAGCTCGGGATCGGACAGGGCCGGCGCGGGGGAAGAGCGGACGCAGGCCGCGGGATCCGCCGCACCCGCGCTGCGTGTGCGGTCGGCGGCGGCCCCCACGGCCGGAGACCTGGCGCGGCGTGTGCTCGTCGTCGGTGGCGGTGGCCGCGAGCACGCGCTGGTGCGCGCGCTCCGGCGATCTCCGCGGCAGCCGGAGGTGCTCTGCACGCCCGGCAACGCGGGCATTGCAGCCGACGGAGTGCGTTGCCTCGCGGTTGGCGCCGAGGATGTCGACGGGATCGTGAGCGCGGCGTGCTCCGAGCGCTGCGACCTCGTTGTGGTCGGACCGGAGGCGCCGCTCGTCGGCGGTGTCGTCGATGCGCTGCAGGAGGCGGGGGTGCGCGCTTTCGGGCCCTCCGCCGAGGCGGCGCGCATCGAGGGCTCGAAGGCCCACGCGAAGGAGCTGATGGCCGCGGTTGGCGTCGCGACGGCGGCGTCGGCGGTCGCCGCCTCGAAGGAGGAGGCGAGCACCCACCTGAGCGAGTTCGGCTATCCGGTCGTGTTGAAGGCGGATGCGCTCGCGGCCGGCAAGGGAGTGCTGATCTGCGCCAACGAGGCCGAGGCCGGTGAGGCGGTCGACGCGCTCTTCGTCGAACGCCGCTTTGGCGCCACCACCGTCGTGATTGAGGAATTCCTCGAGGGAGAGGAGCTCTCGCTGCTCGCCCTCTGCGACGGCGAGCGCGCGCTGCCGATGGCCCCGGCGCGCGACTACAAGCGCATCGGCGACGGCGATTCGGGGCCGAACACCGGCGGCATGGGGAGCTACTCGCCGGTCGCCGGGATCGATGGCGAGCACGCCGAGGAGCTCGCGCGAGCGGTCCATCAGCCCGTGCTCGATGAGCTGCGCCGCCGCGGCACCCCTTACCACGGCGTGCTCTACGCGGGGCTGATGCTCACCGCCGAGGGCCCGAAGGTGCTCGAGTACAACTGCCGCTTCGGCGATCCCGAGACCCAGGCCGTGCTGCCGAGGCTGCGCTCGGACCTGCTCGATCTGCTCGAGCGCGCGGCGTCGCCGGGCGGGCTGGCGGGCGCCCGGCTCGACTGGTCGCCGGACTGGGCGGTGGCCGTCGTGCTCGCCTCGCGCGGGTATCCGGCCTCCTCTTCGAAGGGCGATCCGATCGCGGGGCTCGACGGGATCGGTGCGGGTGCGAGCAGTGCTGCGGGCGCGGGCAGCGCGGCCGGCGGCGCCGGCACGCAGGTCGAGATCCTGCACGCGGCGACGGCCGAGCGCGACGGCCAGATCGTCACTGCCGGCGGCCGCGTGCTCAGCGTCACCGGACTCGGCGCGGGCCCCGAGCAGGCGCGCGAGCGCGCCTACGCGGCGGCCGATCGGATCGCCTTCGACGGTCGGCAGATGCGCCGCGACATAGCGGCGGGGGCGGGCGATGCGGCCGGGGCCACGGCTAAGGTGGATCCGTGAGCGAGCGGTCCGAGTTCGCCGCAGCGGGTGGGGGCGGAGATGCCGAGGCGCAGGCCGAGGCCCAGGTCGAGGCGGCGTTCGATGAGCTTGACGTCGACTCCCCGCAG
>JBBSNQ010000367.1:0-1769 GCA_038232575.1 Solirubrobacterales bacterium
GTCCTCCATCGTCAGCAGCCCGAGCACGGTGCCGTGCTCGTCGTGGACGAGCGCCAGGTGCTGGCGCTCGGCGCGCATCTCACGCAGGACGTCGTCGACGCGCGCCGACTCCGAGACGTGGCCCACGGGCCGTACCCGCTCGGTCACCGGTGCTGCGTCGTCGCCCTCGATTATCAGCGGGAGCAGGTCCTTGGCGTTGATCACCCCGGTCGCCGACTCGAAGCCGCCGTCGTCCGCGCAGACCGGCAGCCGCGTGCGACCGGTCTCGATCGCGCGCTGGGCGATCGTGCGCACATCGTCTGTCTCGAGCACGTAGTCGACCTCGGCGCGCGGCTTCATCACCTCGCGCGCGCGCAGGTCGCCGAAGACGAGCGCCGCCTCCGAGAGCTCGCGCTCCTCGCGCTCGATCAGCCCTTCGCGCGAGCTCTCGCGCAGCAGCTCGCGCAGCTCGGCCTCGCTGTGGGGGTGGCCGACCTCGCGGGGCGGCGGGATGCCGAACGGCTTCAGGAGCAGGTTGCCGAGCAGGTTGAAGAAGTCGACCAGCGGCTTGGTCGCCATGTAGAAGGCGCGCATGATCGGCACGAGCACGAGGACGACCGGCACTGTGCGCGAGATCGCGGCGCTCTTGGGCGCCAGCTCGCCGACGACGACGTGGAGCGTGGTGATGATTGCGAAGGCCAGGAGCGTGGCGATGCCGAAGCCGGCAACCTCGGCGCTGTCGCCGAGCACCGGCTCGAGCAGGTCGTGGAAGGCGGGCTCGCCGAGCGCGCCGAGTCCCAGCGAGGAGATCGTGATGCCGAGCTGGCAGGCGGAGAGGTAGGAGTCGATGTGCTCGACGGCGTGGAGGGCGGACTTCGCTCCCGGGCGCCGCTTCTCGATCAGCTCGGTGACCTGCGTCGGGCGCAGCCGCGCGACCGAGAACTCGACGGCCACGAAGAAGCCGTTGGCGAGCACCAGCAGCAGTGCGAAGACCAGCTCCATGCCGATCAGGTGCCGGGTCTCGAGCGATCGTCAGGCGATGCGGAAGGCACGCGTCCCGGAGATCGTAGCCACCCCCGCGGCGCTTCTTCAGCCCAGGAACGTGTCGAACAGCAGGAAGCCGTTGAGCGCCACGATCGCGGCGGCGACCACGCCGGCGGCGGCGGTCGTCACGCCGCGGTTCACGAGCGCGCCCATCACGTCGGTCCGGCGCGTGAGCAGCACGAGCGGCACGAGCGCGAACGGGATGCCGAACGACAGCACGACCTGGCTGAGCACGAGCGCCTGCGTCGGCTCGACGCCGATGGCGAGCACGATCAGCGCCGGGGCCATCGTCACGAGTCGCCGCAGCAGCAGCGGGATCGTGCGCGCGATGAAGCCCTGCATCACCACCTGACCGGCGTAGGTGCCCACGCTCGCGCTCGCGAAGCCCGAGGCGAGCAGCGCGAGCGCGAAGGCCAGTGCCGCGCCCGGCCCGAGCAGGTCACCGAAGCCGGCGTGGGCGCCCTCGATCGTGTCGATGTCGGTCATGCCGCTGGCGAAGAAGAGGCCGGCAGCGGCGGCGAGCATCGAGAGGTTCACGAGACCGGCAAGTCCCATCGCGATGAACACGTCGATGCGCTGGAAGCCGAGCAGGCGGCGGCGCTCGACGTCGTCGTGGGCCACGATGCGGTCCTTGGTCAGCGCCGAGTGCAGGTAGATCACGTGGGGCATCACGGTCGCGCCGAGGATCCCGGTGGCCAGCAGGATCGACTCGCTGCCCGCGAACCCCGGCACGAGGCCGGCGGCGA
>JBBSNQ010000368.1:0-1760 GCA_038232575.1 Solirubrobacterales bacterium
CGCCGCGCAGAACCTTCCCTATCGCGAGCGCCGCAGGATCTCGCTGCACCCGTGGCGCGACCTCGAGGAAGGCCGTTATCGCGAGCTGGCGAAAGCGGAGCTCAAGCGTGCCGGGCTTCCCGCCACGGCCCTCGCCGAGTCGCCGGAGCGCACGCGGCCGTTTGGCCGCCGGGGATCGGGCGGGGGCGCGGAACCGGGCGGGGGCGCGGAACCGGGCGGCAGGGACCCCGGGGAGGGCGGGCCCGAGCGTTAGACTCGACCGCCCATGGCCGAGCAGGCAAACGAGCCCGCCTACACCTCACGCGTCCGCATCGAGCGCCTCGGCGGACCGCAGCGGCTGGCGTACCTCCCGGCCGAGGACGATCCGATCGCCTTCGGCGTGCACTCCGAGGTCGCCGAGCACTACGGCGTCGGCCCCGACGACTTCCCCCCGCACGCGACCACGCTCGACTACGTCGTGGCTGCGGCCGGCGGCTGACTCGCAGGCACCTTCGCCGGCGCGCTGGAGGCGCGTCAGATCGAGGTCGACAGCGACACGCTCGAGACGGAGGTTGTCGGCGAGGTGTTCGAGGAGGATCACGTGCTCGTGATCAAGCGGATCACCGTCAACTACCGGCTGCACGTCGCGGAGGAGCATCGCGAGGATGCCGAGCGCGTGCACGGCGTCCACGCGCGCCACTGCCCCGTCGCTCGCTCGCTCGAGGGCGGGATCGACGTGCGCACCGAGCTCGAGCTCGTCTAGCGGACCACGGAAGCGGGCTCCGTCCAGCCGAGTGAGGCGCCCGCATTTTCGCGGGATGTCCGCCCTCGCACGTCCGCCTAGCCGAGCGCTCGCCTATAGGCTTGGAGTGAAGCCCGGAGAGGTGTCCGAGTGGCTTAAGGAGCGCGACTGGAAATCGCGTGGGCGGGTAATCCCTGCCTCGAGGGTTCGAATCCCTCCCTCTCCGCTGAAGTTCAGAAGGCCGGCATCTGCGGGACTGTCTCGACTAGGACAGCGAGGAAGGAATGCGGTGTCATTGGAACCCTCGTGCTCGAGAAGGGTGGAGGGGAGGTCGCCGAGGCGCTCCTCCACCCAGGCGACGTCGACAAGGACCTCGGCGCGGTCGCGGCCGGGCGCGATGGCGCGCTCGCTCCTCAGCCGGGACCAGGCCATGTTGCCGGCCACGGCGACGCTGAGGTCGGCCAAGGTGAGCGAGCCCCCGACCAGGTATCGCTTCTCGGGCGAGGACGCCGTCGAGTACGTCGAAGCGCTCGGGAGAGCAGGCGCTCGTGGCACGGCGCCCCGGCGAAGAGGTACCGCTCGCTCGTCGCAGGGAGCCGCACCCAGCTCGCGGCCATCAGGCGGCGAGCGTCGGGGGCCAGCAGGCGGTCGGCCCACTGTGCCCAGAGCCGCACGCGAGCGGCATCCTCGGGGTCGGGCGGGATGACCGCAGGGTCCGGGTGCCGCGCCTCGAGGTGCTCGACGATCGCGCTCGAGCCGACCACGATCCCGTTCTCGTCACTGAGGAGCGGAAGCTCGCGGCCTCCGCCGATTCAGTAGGCGTGGAGCACGTGGAGAAGCGGCGGCTTGTCCACGTGCTCGGCTCGGAGGCCCTTCAAGTCCAGTGACCACTGGACCTGCTCTCGTGGCTTCCGCGCCGAGTCAACTGGCCGCCGCTCCGCCGAGCACAAGCGCGTCGAGCAAGAGGTACACGGCCACACACGCTACGAGCGCGGCGAACGCGCGGGCCAGCAGGCCCTGGGGTAGTCGCTCCGCCACC
>JBBSNQ010000369.1:0-1750 GCA_038232575.1 Solirubrobacterales bacterium
CTACGGGGCTCTCGGCGGGGTGATCGTGTTCCTGCTGTGGCTGTGGATCATCAACAACGCCCTGCTGCTCGGCTCGGAGCTCGACGCCGAGCTCGAGCGCAGCCGCGAGCTCCACGCCGGGATGGACGCCGAGGAGGAGCTGAAGCTCCCGCCGAGGGTCGAACCGAAGCCGAGCTAGTAGACCCGTCCGCAAGTTCTGATCGTTAGGCGGCGAGCTGGAGGGTGGGCTCGTGCTCGGCGATCCGTGCGAGCACGCGGTCGAGGTCGTGGCGGGTGAAGGTCCAGTCGAAGGGGCGGGCGATCCGCCGGTAGCGCTGCTCGAACGCCGCGATCCGGGTCGCGAGCGCGTCGAGGTTGTCGAAGTCGTTGGGGGTGAGCGCCTTGCGCTGGAGGATCGAGAAGTAGATCTCGATCTGGTTGAGCCAGGAGGCGTGGATCGGCAGGTGGATCAGGCGCAGGTTCTCGAAGGCGCCCTCGAGGCGCTCGATGCTCTTGCGCCCGGCGTGCGATGAGCCGTTGTCGACGATCCAGAACACCGTTCGCGCCGAGGCGTAGGGCTCGCTGATCATGACCTGCTCGACCAGGCGGCCGAACGGCTCGATGCCGGTCTTTGCCTCGCAGCGGCCGAAGACGCGCGCATGGTGGACGTCCCAGGCGGCGAGATAGGCGAGCGTCCCGCCGCGGGAGTAGTCGAACTCGGTGCGCATCGCCCGGCCCGGCGCAGGCGCGAGGCTCTGGTGACGGCGCGCGAGCGCCTGTAGCTGGGACTTCTCGTCGGCTGAGATGACCAGCTCGTCAGGCCGCAGCCGGCGCCCCTCGAAGCGGCGGTCGTAGAGGTCGAGCACGCGCGCGGCCTTGGCGCGGAAGTCGGGGTCACGGACGAACAGCCAGGAGCGCTGCTGCCAGGGCTTGATCGCATCCTCTCGAAGCCAGCGCCAGATCGTCGAGGCCGAGGCGTCGGTGAGACCGCGCTCGAGCACCAGCCGATGCAGCTCAGTGCGCGAGAAGCGCCCGAGAGGGAGGCCGTGAGTGGCCGGCAGCTCGCAGGCGATCGCCTTCACCTCGGCGACCTGCTCCGGGGGGAAAACGGCGCGGGCGGCCCGCGCGCGGCTTGTCCGTTAGACCATCGAGGCGCTCGCCGGCGAACCGTCTTCGCCAGCGCCCGACCAGTCCCGCCGAGGTGTCCAGGCGGGCCGCGATCTCAATGTCGGACACGCCATCCGCGGCGTAGAGCACGATCCGCGCGCGCTGCACCTCCTGGAAGGGCAGCTTCTCCGCACGAGCGACCCGCTCGAGGGTCGTCCGCTCCTCGCCGCTGAGCTCGATCCGGTGACGGGGCGGACGCGCCATCACCCTCGAGATTCACCGCCTCTGGCCGGATTCCTTCACCGGAGTTCTGACCGATACTTGTGGACGGGTGTACTAGTTCGCGGAGACCCCGACCAGGGGTCTCGGCCGCTCGACGCCGTCGGCCTCCTCCGCTCCGGCCTGAGCCAGAGCCGTCTCGTAGTCGTCGAGGCGGCGGAAGACGCGCAGCCACGCCCACCCCGGGCGTCCGCGCAGCTCGCGCGAGCGGTCGGTATCGCCGCCGGGTGGCGCGGCGCGGCTGCGGCGCGAGGCGGCGGGACGGGGGGCCGGAGCAGCCTCTACGGCCGCGCTGCGGGCCTCGCGCTCGCGGACCTCGCGGTGCGCCGCGATCGCCCGGCCGAGCTCGCCGGTCGCCGGCGTCTCCCCTTCCCCGAGGCTGATC
>JBBSNQ010000370.1:0-1750 GCA_038232575.1 Solirubrobacterales bacterium
AGCGAGCCGGAGTTCACGCCGATGCGCATCGGCACGCGTGCCGCCTTGGCGCGCTCGGCGACCTCGCCCGCCTTCTCGGCGCCGCCGATGTTGCCGGGGTTGATGCGGATGCACTGCGCGCCGGCATCGATCGCCTTGAGCGCGAGCGTGTGGTTGAAGTGGATGTCGGCGACGACCGGGATCGGCGAATCGCGCGCGATCGTCCGCAGCGCCTCGACGTCCTTATCGCGCGGCACGGCGACGCGCACGAGGTCCGCGCCAGCATCGGCGATCGCGCGCACCTGGCGCATCGTCGCCTCGAGGTCGGCGGTCTCCGTCTTCGTCATCGACTGCACGGCGACGGGCGCGCCGCCGCCGATCGGCACTCCGCCGACCCAGATCTGCCGCCTAGAAGCCATCGCCTAGATGGTAGAGGCGGCCCCGCGCGGGGCCGCCTCTCGCGCCAGCTGCCCTATCCGCTAGCGGATCTGGTCGCGAAGCCGGTCGAGCTCGTTCGAGAGCTCCTCGATGCTGCGCTGAACCTCGGCGTCGTCGCCCGATCCGCCCTGCGAGCCCTGCGAGCTGCGCTCGTCGAGCCGCTCGACCTGACCCGAGAGCTCCTCGACCTGGCCCTTTACGTCCTCGGTCTCCTTGCTCTGCTCCTCGAGCTGGTCGACGCTCCGGCGCAGCTCGCGCACCGACGATGCCTTGGCGCTCGGAGCGGCGTCCCCGCCCGAGCCGAGTATGAAGAAGAGCGCGAGCGCCGCGCCCGCCGTTCCGAGCATTCCGAGCAGCGTGCCGAAGACGCCCCAGCGGCGCGCGCTGGTGGTCGCCTTGTAGATCTCCGCCTGCGTCGGTGTCTTCTTGTCGTCGGCCATCGTCGGCGTCCTCCCGAAGTCGTTTGCGTTCTCAGTCGATCGGCTCGCGTGATCCTTGCGCCCCGACGCGGCCCGCGCACAGCGCGGTCGCCTGCTGCCTGCTAGCCCGCGTAGAGCCCTTCTATCTGTTGATGATACTTATCAGCGATCGGCCCGCGCTTGAGCTTGCTGGTCGGCGTGAGCTCGTCGCCGCCGGGCTCCCAGTCGGCCGCCAGCAGCTCGAAGCGCTTGATCTGCTCGACGCGCGCGAGCTTCGCGTTCGCGCGGTCGATGCCCGCCTGCACCTCGTCGACGACGATCTGCTCGCCGGCGAGCGCCTCGGGCGCGGAGCCTCCGAGGTCGTGCTGATCTGCAAATGCGGCCGCGCCATCCGGGTCGAGCACGATCAGGGCGACGTTGTAGGAGCGACGGTCGCCGATCGCGACCGCCTGGCCGATCAGCGGGCTCGCAGCCTTGATCTGGGCCTCGATGTTGGCCGGGGACATGTTCTTGCCCGCCGCACTGATGATCAGCTCCTTCTTGCGGTCGACGATCTTCAGAAAGCCCTCGTCGTCGATCTCACCGACATCGCCGGTATGGAACCAGCCCTCGCCGTCGAGCGCCTCGGCGGTCTGCTCGGGCAGGTTGCGGTAGCCCGCCATCACGACGTCGCCGCGCATCAGTACCTCGCCGTCCCCGGCAAGGCGCAGCTCGACGCCTGGCAGGGCCTGCCCAACCGTGCCGATCTTGACGTGGTCGGGGCGGTTTGTCGTCCCCGCGCCGCAGGTCTCCGACAGCCCCCAGAGCTCGGCGAGCGGGATGCCGAGCGCGTGGAAGAACTCGATCACCTCGTGCGGCGTCGGCGCGGCGCCGACGTTGCAGGCCTCGAGCCGATCGAGCCCGAGGCGCTCGCG
>JBBSNQ010000371.1:0-1731 GCA_038232575.1 Solirubrobacterales bacterium
CTCGAGGAGGTCGTGATGCTGCTGCGTACGCGCGCCTCGAGCCTCGGCCTCTCACACGGCGTCGACACGCGCGAGATCGCTCGCACGAGCCGCCTCGTCTCGCGCCTGACCGGCTATGCCGTGCAGCCGAACAAGGCGATCGTCGGGCGCAACGCGTTCGCGCACGAGGCGGGCATCCACCAGGACGGCGTGCTCAAGGACCGCACGACCTACGAGATCATGGACGCGACGACGATCGGCCTCGAGGCGAACTCGATCGTGCTCGGCAAGCACTCCGGGCGCCACGCGCTGCGCAGGGCGCTCGAAGAGCTCGGCTTCCAGGTCGACGGCGCGGCGCTGCAAACCGCGTTTGAGCGCTTCAAGCAGGTGGCCGATCGCAAGGGCAAGGTCACCGCGCTCGACCTCGAGGCGATCGTCTCCGATGAGATGCGCCAGTCGCCGGCGGCCTACTCGCTCGACTGGTTCGAGGTCGAGGCCTCCTCTGCACGCGCGCCGCTAGCGCGCGTGCGCGTGAGCGCGCCCGGCGATCGGGCACTCGAGGGATCCTTCACCGGCGACGGCCCCGTCGACGCCTTCTTCAGCGCGATCAACGCGGCGACGGGGCACGAGGCGCGGCTCAAGGAGTACCACGTGCGGGCGGTCACGGGCGGGCGCGACGCGCTCGGCGAGGTGACCGTGATGCTCGAGCTCGAGGGCGTGGTCGCCTCCGGCCACGGCGTCTCGACCGACATCCTCGAGGCCTCGGGCAGCGCCTACCTGCGGGCGCTCACCAATGCGCTCGCCGACTCGCCGGTGGCCGAGGCGGAGCACCACCTCGACGAGGCCGGCGAGGCCGCCCGCACGCCGACGCCGTAAGGGCTACCCGATCGCTTGCAGCGCCTCCGAGTAGCGGTCGGCCTCGGCCTCGAGGCGCTTGGTGTGCTCGCGCGATTCGGGTGAGCGGATGCCGATCGCCTTGGCGGCGAACTTGTTGCCGAGGAAGTAGGGCCCGAGCATCGCGAGCTGCATCGCATTCTCGCTCGGGTCGGCCTCGCCGGGGGTGGGTCGCTCCTGCTCGGCTGCGTCGAGCCCGAGGCCCTCGACCACCTCGGCGAGCTCGTCCTCGGGGATGCGGTCGGCGTAGTCGTGACCGACCTGCCGGTAGGCCTCCTCGCCGTCGGGGCCGATGACGATCGTCGCCGGCTTGGCGAGGTCGGCCTCCTCGTGCCAGGCCTCGTAGGCCTTGATCGCTCCGGAGCCGTCCGGGTCACTCAGCAGCGGGAAGGGAAGCTGCAGCTTCTCGACCATCGCGGCGTTCCTTCCGGGCGCGTCGACGCTGATCCCGACGATGCGGGCGCCGGCATCGGTGAAGCGGCTATGACGTTGCGCCAGGCTGACCAGCTGGCCGTTGCAGTACGGTCACCAGTCGCCGCGGTAGAAGACGAGCACGACGGCGGCGTCGAGGTGGTCTGAGAGCTGCCAGTCGGCGCCGGACTGGTCGGGGAGAGTGAAGTCGGGGGCGGGCATGTGTGCCTCCATTCGACGGGAACGACCTCTGGACGCAGCCTAACGAGAGCAGATCGGCGGCCCGGGGCGCCGCTCGATCCCGAACAGTCGTACGTGATAACGTACGGCTCGTGCCTGCAGTTGCGCCTCACAGATCCGACGACCCGACGGCCCTCGGGGCAGACGGCGCAACGACCCTCGCGCCGGTCGGCCGCCGCGTGCGCGCCCTGCGCGAGGCGATGGGCC
>JBBSNQ010000372.1:0-1730 GCA_038232575.1 Solirubrobacterales bacterium
CGCAGGCACGCCCGCGCGGCGGCGCGCACCTCGCGCGCGGGGTCGGGGGACGAGAGCAGGTGCACCGAGCCCGAGCCGTCGTCGGGGGCGGGACCGGGGCTCGGTTGGAAGAGGCTCCGCTGCAGGTGCGCGAGCGCGGCGGGCGGCTGTGCGGAGACAGCAGGGGGAGCGGCTCCCGGGGCGGCGGGCCTCGACATGTGTGCCGGCGCTGCGACGTGCTCTGCGCCAAGGTCCTCCGCGAGCCAGGCACGCATCTCCGCGTGGGCTGAGTCCGCAAGCTCGGAGCCGATGAGCGGAAGGAAGGCGGTCAGCGCGACCGACTGTGCGAGCCGGGCGAGCAGCGCCTGCAGCGCGGCCGGCGGATCCCAGAGTCCGTATACGAGCAGGCGCTCGGCTCCCAGGCGCGCGGGATCCGCGCTCGCCAGGCACTCGTCGGGCCCGTAGTGGGCGGCACGCCGCTCGACGTAGCGCCCGTGGAGCGTCGCCAGCTCGGATTGCTTGTCGTGCTCGCCGGCCCTGTCGCGATCCTGGGCGCCGGCTACCTCTGCCTCGGCGGCCGCCCGCAACGCCTCCGGCTCGACGCCCGCCTGGGCGAGCTCGCGGAAGAGCCGGTGCAGCGCGTTCGCGAACCCGGGCGTGTGGGCCACCGGCTTGAAGTAGCCGCGTGCCCCGCGCGCGATCTCCCCGGCGAGCACGCGCGTCGCGAGTGCCGGCAACGGCGAGCGTCCCGCCGCGACCATCGCCGGTTCGCCTAGGCGGAGCGCCAGCTCGGCCGGCGTGAGCATGGTGAGGTTCAGGTGCCCGCCCGTCGCCCGCGCGATCCGGCGCTGGAGGTAGGGCCTGAGCAGCGTGCCGCCGATCAGCACAACGAGCGGCGCGAGCGGATCCTCGGCCCTATGCGCGCGAACCGCCGCCGCCAGGGCGTCCTCGATCGCAGCCAGCTCACCGGTCACGAGCCGCGGCTGTGGCGTGCTCTTCATCTCGAGCTGGTCGGGGTGCTCGCGAGGCTCGGCCATCGTGCTGCCAGCGTAGGTCTCCGACCGGACCGGCGATCGCGGCTCCGACCCGCCGGGCGAACGAGCTCCGGGTCGAGCAGGCGGCGATCACAGCGCACCGCGACGCGGCGTGCGGCGCTGCCGGGTACGGTTGCCCCATGGACCTCGCGCACGAGTTCAACTACATCGCCGATCTGGCCCCGCCGCAGATCGTCGGCGCCGGGCCGTTCGGCACGCGGATGTTCATCGCGGTGACAGGCGGCTCGGTCACCGGAGAGCGCATCAATGGCACGATCTCGACCGGCGGCGGCGACTGGCTGCTGGCCGGCGCGGACGGGTTCAGCCGGCTCGACGTGCGCGGGCAGATCGTCACCGACGACGGCGCGGTCATCTACCTGAGCTACAACGGCCTGCTCGAGATGAACGAGGCGATCCAGGGTGTGCTGGCCGGCGGTGAGACCGGCACCGACTACGGAGACCAGTACTTCCGCACGACCCCGAGGCTCGAGACCGGCGACGAGCGCTACGCGTGGGTCAACCAGACCGTCTTCGTCGCCGAGGGGCGCGCGTTGCCGGGTCCGAAGGTCGAGTACCGCGTCAGCCGCGTGACCTGAGCGGCCGGCCGGCGGCGTCCGCAGCCTCCAGGCGCCGCGGGCGCCTTCACTCCGGCGCTTGCCTGCGCGGGGCCTGGCTCCGGTGAGGCCCTCGTCGCGGCGCTCGGCGGTCAACTTGGAC
>JBBSNQ010000373.1:0-1728 GCA_038232575.1 Solirubrobacterales bacterium
CCGCTCGGAGCTCGGTGCGGTCGACGGCAACGCCTTCGCGGTCGAGCCGACGCTCGCCCAGTCGGCGTACTTCCGCCAGCCCAACCGGGACCGCGCGCTCGGGGGGCTCTACTTCGTCGGCGCGGGCACCCACCCGGGGGCGGGAGTACCCGGTGTGCTGCTCGGGGCCGAGGTGACGACGCGGCTGATCGAGGCCGACTACGAGAGGGCCCGTGCGCGCATCGCCGCTTGAGCCTGCTCGGCCGTTTATCGATACGGCGCTCCTCGCCGAAGCGCGCGCGACCACGAAGCGCGTCGCGCGCACCTTCGCGCTCGCGTGCCGCCTGCTGCCGCGCGCCATCCGCGACGACGTGCACCTGCTCTACCTCGTCTTCCGCACGCTCGACGATCTGGTCGACGATGGCGACGCAGCGGCGGATGAGCGGCTCCGAGCGGTGGAGCTGTGGGCGGCCGGCGGACGGCCCCATTCGCGCGAGGCGCTAGTGCTCGAGGGGCTTGCGCGGCGACGCACGCTTCCGCGCGACGCGTTGATCGAGTTCTGCTCGGGGATGCGCGACGATCTCGAGGCGCGGCCGATCGAGACCGAGGAGGACCTCGACGGCTACTGCTACAAGGTGGCGGGCACGGTCGGCATCGTGATGGCCTCGGTGCTCGGCACCAGAGATGCGGGCGCCGAGCGCCATGCCGGGGCGCTCGGCATGGCGATGCAGCGTACGAACATCCTGCGCGACATTGACGAGGATCTCGCGGCCGGTCGTCTCTACTTGGCGCGCGAGACGATCGCACGCGATGGGGAGCCGGCGCCCGGGGCTCGCGAGGGTCTCCTGCGCGACCAGATCGCACGCGCCGATGCCCTCTACGAGGAGGGCATGGCGGGGATCCCGGCGCTCCTGCATGGCCGGCGCGCGATCGCCGTCGCCGCTGCGCTCTACCGGGAGATCCTGCGCCAGATCGAGCGCGAGGGCTATGGCCGCACCGCGGGGCGGGCGGTGGTCCCGCGCCGACGGAGCCTGACGATCGCCCTGCGCACCGGTGCGAGCCCTCTATTGTGAGCGGGCGGTCGCCGCCGCGTGCAGAGGATCCGGCGAGGCCGAAGCGAGCTATCGAACGCTAGGAGGGTGGTTGGCACGCCGAATCGACGCGGGACCGGTGGTCGCCGGCGCTGCTGCGATCGCCCTGCTCGCGAGCCTGTTCCTCGACTGGTTCGACCCGCGCGCCAGCGGCTGGTCGGTGTTCGAGGTGCTCGACCTCGTGCTGGCAGGGCTCGCGCTCGGCGCCCTCGCGTCCGCGGCCGGCCGGCTGGGCGGCGATCCGGCTCCGCGCGGCGGCCGGCTGAGCGGCGATGCGGCTCCGGGTGGCGGCCGGCTGCTGCTCGTGCTCGGATCGGTGGCGTTGCTGATCGTCGCCTCCCAGATGCTCGATCCACCACCGGCCGCTCGCGGCCAGGGGCTCGGACCGGGCGCGTGGGTCGCGCTTGCAGGCGCTGCCGGGCTGGTCGCCGGCGGGCTCGGCGGTGCGCTGCGGTTCTCACTCGCGATCGACATCGCTCCTCGGGGCGAGCGCACTCTGGGATCGCTCGGCCGCTCGCGGACAGGGGAGGCGTCGTCCCGGCGACCGGATGGCGGCGCGGCGGGCACCGGTCCGCATGATGGGGAGAACGAGCAGGAGCTCGACCTCAACGGCCACGAGCCGGACCCCGGTGCGCTCGCGGGGGTGGCGGAGGCGGGA
>JBBSNQ010000374.1:0-1725 GCA_038232575.1 Solirubrobacterales bacterium
CTCCTCGTCGTCGTAGAGGTAGAGGTAGGAGCAGCCCGCGGCGATGCACCCCGACGGGTGGACCACGCGGTCGCAGAAGGCGCAGCACTGGCGACACTCGTGCTCGCGCTGGGGGGCGACGGAGCCTCTGTCCACGGCGGGAAGTGTAGCCGCGTGCGGCGTTTCGCCGGCCTCGTTGGGCGACAGGCTTGGCCCCGCCGACCTGCTTCTGGACCAGCCGCCATGTTTCGCGGAACCGCGGGCCAGGCTCAGCGAGGGCGCTCAGCGCAGCTCGTACTCGGACTCGACCAGCTCTCTCTGTCCGGCGTCGAGGCCGTAGAGGTCGTAGACGAGCTCGTCCGCGTTGCGCTCGTCGCGGACGAGATCGGCTCGCAGGGGCGCGAGGCGATCGAGGCTCTCGCCGTGCTCACGGTCAAGCTCCTCGTGAAAGGCGCGCGACCCGGTCGCACGCGTGCGCGAGGCGTTGCGGTGGAGAACTGCGAGCAGCTCAGCGACCGTGTGCTCGTCGTAGGCACGCAGGACGGTCGATCCGCTCAGGTCCCCCAGCCTCCCTCCGACCGCGCCGGCGAGCCAGTCGAGGAATCCGCGGCGCTCGGCGGCGATGCGGGCGGCGCGATCGTTCAGGCGCTCGCCGAGGCGATCCAGCTCGGCGGGGTCTGCGGGGAGCTTGATCGTCAGCGGGACGATGAACTGCTTGTTGGCGGCGAAGTGGCCGTTCTGGTGCTCGGCAGCTCCCCGGCGGAACACGTAGTCGAGCAGGCGCGAGTTCAACAATGCGAGCAGCGTCCAGATCGTCGGCCCTTCCTCCTCGAGCAGGATGCCATTCACGCGTACGTTGTGGAAGTAGACCGCGCCGGCCGGATCCGCCGCTATCTCGAGCCGCTTGACCGTGGCGGCCACGCCGAGCTTGGGCCGGTCGTGCGCGCCCAGGCTCTTCGGGTAGACGTACCCGTGCCACCCGGCCCGGTCCATCTTGCCGCCTTCACGCCCACGGAGTGCGTCCTCATGCTCGCGCAGATACGCCCGAGTGAGCGGCAGCTCGGCCAGCTCGTCCTCCGTCACCAGGCGCATCGCGCCGTCCTCGCCGCGCTGGTAGGGGAACAGCAGGAGATCGGGCAGCGGCAGGAACGCATGCCGGTCGACGTCGCCACCGCTCGCAAGCGGGTGCAGCAGGTCGGGCTCGAGCTCGCCCTCGGTCCCCGACGCGCGCGAATAGACGACCTGGCGCGCGCCCCGACGCCCACGGTCCTCGACGATGTAGATCGGGTCCGCGCTGGTGATCAATCCCTGGAAGATCTGCTCGGTCACCTCGTCAAGCCGCGTCACTCCCTCCGCCGCCGTCCGCAGCAGCCGCGCCTCATCCCCCGTCGTCAGCACCCAGGGGCCCGCGCCGAGACCGCCGATCGAGAACCGCTGCGCCTCGACCGCCGGCACGTTGACCAGCGCGCTGCGAACGTCGCCCGCGTCGCCGCGCACACGCCGGTAGGCAAGCTCCTCTTGTCCGCCGGTGTCGAGCACGAGGATGCAGGTGTAGTTCGTCGCCCCCTCGAAGACCTGCGCGTCGCCGAAGTCGATCAGCTCCTCGACGAGCCGCTCACCGGCGAATCGCTCGCGCAGGCGCTTGCCGTAGTCGAGCTTGAGCAGCTTGTTCGGCACGATGAAGCCGAGCCGCCCGCCGCGTCGAAGCAGCGCGAGGCTGCGCTCGATGAAGGGCACGTAGACGTC
>JBBSNQ010000375.1:0-1721 GCA_038232575.1 Solirubrobacterales bacterium
CACCTACGGGGCGCGCATGCGCCCCAACGACGGGCGCGCGATCCCGACCTTCCTGCGCCAGGCGCTCGCGGACCTGCCGTTGACGGTCTTCGGCGACGGCTCCCAGACGCGCTCCTTCTGCTACGTCGACGATCTGGTCGCAGGCCTCGTCGCGCTGGCGGAGTCCGACGTGCACGACCCCGTCAACCTCGGCAACCCGTCGGAGATGACGCTGCTCGAGATGGCCC
This sequence comes from Solirubrobacterales bacterium, assembly GCA_038232575.1. Taxonomy (GTDB): domain Bacteria; phylum Actinomycetota; class Thermoleophilia; order Solirubrobacterales; family Thermoleophilaceae; genus JACCZP01. Next base: position 228 of record JBBSNQ010000375.1, read on the forward strand.
AGCAGATCGTCGAGCTGACCGGCTCGCGCGCGGAGATCGTGTTCGAGGCGCTTCCCGTGGACGATCCGAAGGTGCGTCAGCCCGACATCGCACGCGCGCGCGAGCTGCTCGGCTGGGACCCGCGGGTGGAGCTGCGCGAAGGACTGCGCACGACGATCGAGCACGCCTTGGGCGAGCTGGGGCAGCCTGCCTGAGCGGCGATGAGCAAGGGGAAGTTCTCCGATGAGCGGCTCTGAGGCCAGGAACCTCGAGGCGATCTCGCGTGCGGTCGACCACCACAACGCAACCTGCGAGTACCCGGCCGTCGCGGTCGAGATGAACCCGTTCGAGGTCGAGCGCCTCGGCTGGGACACGATCCGCGGCCTGCCAATTCGCAGCGAGCCCGCCGTCGGCACCGGAGCATTTCGGATCGTCTGCGCGCGCGAGGAGCTCGAGCCGGAGGAGGAGACGGTCGAGGCCGTCTCCGACATTCCGGTGGAGGTGCGCTAGCCGGCGGGCGCTCGCGGGGCGCTGCGTCGCGGTCGCGCGGACACGCCGGCTTCCTCCGCGGCTGGCCGGGCGGCCGGCCGGTCGCTCCGCTGCTAGATTCGTCCGCAGCCTGGTGGGCGTAGCTCAGCTGGTAGAGCTCCTGGTTGTGGTCTAGGCGGTCGCGGGTTCGAGTCCCGTCGCTCACCCTCAGAGAAGCCCTGCAAAAGCCACAGTTTCGGCGAGCAGGGCGGGCCCGGTAGGCGTCGCCGTGGTCACAACGTGGTCACAAAGTATCGGGATGTTGTGACCACGGATGCACCGCGGGGCGCCGGGAGACGGGTAGGTGGGCGAGCCCATCCGGCGGAGCATGTAGGTTCCCCAGCGGTCCTCTTCTCGGGGCTTCAGCATCGGCAGCGCGCGCCGCCCCCCGGGGCGGCGTTCGCATTTCCGAACTGCCGCCGCTAGCCGTTTTAGGGTTGGGGCTCGCCGATGATTGAGCCCGGAGTCGACCATGCAGCCCCCGCCGGCTAGCCGCCCCGACAACTCGCGCCGCGAGCTGGTCCTGCGCGCGGCCGATGGCACAGAGCACCGGCTCAGCGCCGAAGGGGCCGAGGCGCTCGAGGCCGGCGAGGCGACGACCGCCTTCACGCACGAGCGCCCGCCTGCGCATCGCGAGCACCCCGATTACGAAGAGGGCGCCACCGACGCGGATATTTGCGCCGGCGAGGCGCGGACGATCCAGGGGATCGAATCGGGCGGGCTCGTGTTCCCATCACCGCGCGACATGTCGGACCCTGCCGAGCGCGCCTACTGCCGGGAGATCACAGCATGGCGGCGCAGCGATCGGAGCGCCCCCAAGCCCGAGCGCCCGCCCCGCTCGAGCGTGCGCGACGATCATCGCCTACAGGCTTCGCTTCGGCGTGAGGCCGCGGAACGCCGCCGGCGCGCGAGGCCGTTCGCTCGCCGCGAGGCTCTGCGGCATAAGGCCACGCGCGTCGCTCTGCGCATGACGTGCCCGCGAGCCCG
>JBBSNQ010000376.1:0-1721 GCA_038232575.1 Solirubrobacterales bacterium
CCCCGGCCTGCCCTCAAAGGTGCTGTACACGGGCGTGCCGAGTGCGACGGCCTCGCGGTTCATCGTCCCGCCGGCCGATACGACCACGTCCGCGTAGGCGACGAGGCTCTGGGCATCGACGGCCCGCGCCGGGACGATCAGCCCGTCGAGCTGCTCGAGCTGCGCCCGCTGCGCCGCGGTGCGCGGCAGCACCACCGTCTGCGTCCCTTCGCGCGAGCGGGCCTCCCTCAGGCGATCGAGCAGCTGGGGGAAGAGGTCGTTCTCGAAGCGGTGGTAGAGCGAGACCTCGGGCGGCGTGCGCACGACGGCGAGGAGGCGGTCGCGGTCGATCGCGGGCGTCTCGAGCACGCCCGGGTCCGGCTCGAAGTCGGCGAGGTAGTACTCCTCCTTGAGCCCGGCGTAGCGAGCGAGCTTGCCGCGCGCGCCGTAGCGGTCAAGGCGCTCGGTCGGGATCGCCTCGGGCACCACCACCTTGCGTGCGAGCCGGCAGTTGACGTTGTGCTGCAGCGTCGCCCACTCGTAGTCGAACGAGGTGGCCGAGGGGATGCCGAGCAGGCGGGCTGCAACCGTGACGTCGTTGGAGCCGTGCCCGAGGGCGAGGTCGAAGCGCCGCGGGCGCGCCCAGCGCGCGAGCGCGAACGAGCGCGAGACGAGGCCGGCGCCCTTGCCCGCGAGGCTGCCGCCGCGGTGCGAGCCGACGGCGGTGTGCGCGACGCCGAGGCGTGCGCAGAGCTCGAGCGTCTGCGCGAAGTCGCGCGCTGTCACCTCGACCTCGTGATCCGCGGCGTGCATGAGCTCGATCAGCGGGCGGAAGACGAGCACGTGCGGGCTGTTGCTCAGGTCGACCCAGATGCGCACGCCGCCACCCCCTCGCTGAGCGCCGCTACGACCTCCTCGACCTGCGGTTCGGTGAGCTCTGGGCCCATGGGCAGAGCGAGATGGGTCCGCGCGAGCTCTTCGGTCACCGGCAGCTCGGGTCCGGCGGCCGCGAACGGCGCCATCGCAGGCTGCGCGTGCACGGGCGTGCGGTAGTAGCCGCGCGCGCCCACGCCAGCTCGCTCGAGCCGCGCGGCGAGCTCGTCGGCGCGCTCGTGGCGGACGACGTAGAGGTGATAGACGTGCTCGACGCCCGCAGCTTCCGCCGGCAGCGTGACGAGCTCGCCGAGCCCGTGGCCGCGGTAGCGGTCGGCGGCGATGCGGCGCGCCGCGTTGCGTGCGTCGAGCGCGGGCAGCAGCACGCGCAGCGCCGCCGCCTGGAGCGCATCAAGCCGCGAGTTGTAGCCGATCTCCGTGTGCACGCGCTTGTCCTCGGAGCCGTGGTGGCGCAAGCGCCGCGCAAGCGCGGCGATGTCGTCGTCGTCGGTCGCGAGCGCTCCGCCGTCGCCCAGGCCGCCGAGGTTCTTCGACGGACAGAATGACAACGCGGCGGCATCGCCCAGCGCGCCCGCCCTGCGGCCGCCGACCGCGGCGCCGCTCGCCTGCGCCGCATCCTCGAGCACGGGCAGCCCGAGCGCGCGCAGCTCCTCGACGGGAGCGACGTTGCCGAACAGGTGGACGGGCAGGATCGCCCGCGTGCGCTCGCTGAGCGCGGCGCGCACCGTCTCCGTTGTCACGCAGAAGCTGTCCGGGTCGACGTCGCAGAAGACGGGCGCCGCCCCGGCATTGACCGCCGCCTCGGCGGTCGCATAGAAGGTGAACGAGGGCACGACGACCTCGTCGCC
>JBBSNQ010000377.1:0-1715 GCA_038232575.1 Solirubrobacterales bacterium
TCGGCGGCGGCGACTCCGATCCCGTCGCCCAGGCGAAACGCCAGCCTCCGCCCGTCGGGCGAGAGGACCGGGTCGGAGACGCCGGGGCAGTCCTCGTCCTCGAAGGACGAGCAGGAGGGCAGACCGACGCCCTCACACAGCACGCGCCGCGGTGGCGAACTCCTCCGCCGCGCCGGGCGCCGCGGCGAAGCAGCGCACGCCGCCCGCGCTCCCCGGGGCGCAGGGGACCGGCGTCGCGCCGGGGATCGGGGTCGCGCCGACGGGAGTCGGCGGTGTGATGGTGGGTGGTGGTGGTGGCGAAGGAGGCGAAGGAGCCCAGCGTCATCGACCAGCCCCCGCTGGGCATCGTGGACCCACCACGAACTTTCGGCTAGCGAGCCCGATCGTCGGGCGCGGGCCTTGGCTTTTTCGCTGGGTCGGCCCGAACGGCCTCGAGCGTGGCCGCGAGCCCTATCCAGCCCGAGAAGCGCCGGCTTTCTCCGTGCGCCGTCTCGAGCGACCCGGTGATCGGGTCGGCGTCGAGATCGATGCTCAAGATGACTTCGGTTTCGCCACGCCGGGTCTCCACGGGGCGACTATCGCGGCGAAGCGAGGCCTTCGCATCGTGGTTGGCCCCGGAGATCGTCGCTTCAAAACGCGTTCTCAGGCGCCGAGCGTCCGGGGCAGCTCGGTCCGCGAGGCGATGTCGAGCTTGCGGTAGGAGTGGCCGAGGTGGGTCTCGACCGTCCTGGTGGTGACGAACAGGGCCTGAGCGATCTCGCCGTTGGTCAGTCCGTCGGCCGCGAGGCGACAGACGCGCCGCTCGGAGGGGGTCAGCGACTGCGCTCCGGTCAGCGGGACGCTTCGCGGCCGCGCGCCGAGCGCCCCCAGCTCCTCCGACGCTCTGTCGGCGAGCGCCCGCGCACCGCAGTCAAGCGCGCGATCGAGCGCTTGGTCGAGCGGCGCGCGTGCATCGCGGCGGCGGTTTGAGCGTCGCAGCGCGGCACCAAGCTCGAAGCACGCCCAGCCGTGCTCCAGGCGCGCCGGGGACTGCTCGAAGGCCCCCACGGCCGCCTCGAGCGCCGCCAGGCCGGCCTCGCCGCCCTCGAGCAGCCCGAGCGAGCGCAGCGCCAGCCCGCGCGCTCGATCGATCTCGCCCCGCTCGGCGAGCGAGAGCTCGGCGCGCGCGAGCTCAAGGCCCTCCTCGTGGCGATCGGTGCCCGCCAGCGCAAGCGCCAGAGCCGAGCGCCAGGGCAGGATCGCCGGCGTGAGCATGCCGTCGGCGTCGAAGGCCTCGCCGACCCCGGTCAGCGTCGCCGCGGCCTCGTCGAACCTGCGCTGGGCCAACTGGGCCAGGCCCTGGGCGTGGCGCAGCAGCGCCACGATCGGCATGCGCTCGAACGCGGCGGGGATCGCGGCCGAGCCCGCCAGCGCCTCCGCGGCATCGGGCCTGCCCTGGTCGATGAGCAGCAGCACCTGCGTGGCCAGCGCGAACAGCATGCTGGCCCCCGGGGCCTCGCCCTGTGCCGCGGCGGTGAGGATCGGCTCGACGTCGGCCGCGGCATCGGCGAGGTCGCCGCGGCGGCGCGCTCCGAACCCGCGCAGGGCGCAGAAGTGCTCGAACGAGCGCCTCCTGCCCAGCCGCTGCGCTGCCTCAATCGCCTCGGTGAACAGCTCGTGCGCGCGGTCGAGCTCGTCGGCCCACATGAAGGCCGCGCCGGGCGCCTCGCGCTCCA
>JBBSNQ010000378.1:0-1713 GCA_038232575.1 Solirubrobacterales bacterium
CCGGGCGGCGCCGACTCGGTGCGGCGGGGGTCTGCCGCAGCGGGCGCAGCGACGTCTCCGAGCAGATCGAGGAGATCCTCGCTGCCGAGGTCCGGCGATAGCCGCACTGCTCATCGACGCCGGGCCCCTCTACGCCTACGTCGACGCCGACGACCACCACCACGCCGCATCGCTCGAGCTCCTCGCGACTCACCCCGGACCTCTGATCGTCCCCATGCTCGTGGTGACCGAGGTCGCCTACCTGCTCGCGAACCGCCTCGGTCCCGAGCCCGAGGTGCGCTTTCTCGGTGATCTCGCTGCCGGCGCCTTCAGCGTAGAGCCCGTTTTGGCCAGAGACTGGCTACGCATCGCCGAGCTCGTGGCGAGCTACCGCGACCTGCCGCTGGGGACGGTCGACGCGTCGGTCGTGGCGACCGCGGAGCGCATGGGCATCGACCAGATCGCCACCGTCGATAGGCGCCATTTCACCGTCGTGCAGCCGAGCCACCTACCCGCGTTCACGATTCTGCCCTGACCGGGCGCCGCGATGCACGTCAGATCGACTGGAAGAAGTTGAGCCCGAAGTGGTCGAGTGCCTTCTGGGCCTCGATGTTGAGCTTGAACAGCGTGCCCGTCAGCACGAGCACGCCCATGCCCACGAGCAGGATTCCGGATCCGGCCTGCACGCCCGCGTAGTGGCGCTTGAACCAGCCGAAGCTCCGCTGCGCGGAGTCGAACGCCACGGCAGCGAACAGGAACGGCAGCGCGAGCCCGGCGGAGTAGACCAGCAGCAGCAGGCCGCCTTCGAGCGTCGACTGCTGCGTCGAGGCGAGGCCGAGGATGGCCGCGAGCGTGGGACCGACGCAGGGGGTCCAGGCGAGCGCGAAGGCAGCTCCGGCGACGACCGGACCGCCCGCCCCGGCGCGCTCGATCAGGCCGAACGGGCGGAAGTCGCGGTTGAGCCGGCCGACGAACAGCGACGCAAGCAGCACCGCGCCAAGCGCGATGATCGCCACGCCGGCGACCTTGCGCAGCGCGAGCTGGTTGTCGAACAGCAGCGCCCCGAGCGCCGTAGCGCTCAGCCCGAGCAGGATGAAGATCGCCGAGAAGGTCGCGACGAAGAGCAGTGCCCGGGCGAGCGTCCTCGTCCGCTCATCCTGAGCCGAGCTTCCCGGAGCCCCGCTGACGCTTGCGCTTGTCGAGCCTTCCCCGGTCGCGCCTGCTCCTATCGCGCCTCGTCCTGCCGTGGCCGCGCCGACCGGCCGCCCGGCGACGGCGGCCAGGTAGCCCGGCACGAGCGGCAGGCTGCAGGGGGAGAGGAACGAGACGAGACCCGCGGCGAACGCGAGCACGAGCGACGGCGAGTCGACCATCGCTCGAGATCGTAGAGCGGCCCGCGCGGGTCAGCGCTTGACGAGCCGCTCGACGGCGCCCATCATCTCCGCCAGGTTGCAGGGCTCTGGCGCCCGGGACGCCGGTACGTGACCCGACGGCTCGTGGAGGTCTGCGATGGAAGTGCTGCTGACGACGATCGGTGAGGGCCTGGCGAACGCGTTCGGGATGTTCTGGGAGGTCTGGTGGGCGCTCGTGCTCGGCTTCGCGCTCTCGGGCATCGTGCAGGCGTGGGTCTCACCCGGGCGCATGGAGTCGCTGCTCGGCGGGCGCGGAATCGCGGCGACGCTCAAGGCGACGGGGCTCGGAGCGGCTTCTTCCTCCTGCTCCTACGCGGCGGTC
>JBBSNQ010000379.1:0-1706 GCA_038232575.1 Solirubrobacterales bacterium
ACGGCAGGGACTCGCTCCTGTGGACGCCCAAGGCCGAGCGTCCCGATGGGGCCGCGGACGCCGCCAGGATCAGACAACCGCGCCGCGGGGCGGACACCGCCTCAGCGCTGGAACGGCCGACAAGCAGCGGACGCGGCCGCCCGCTGAAGTACAGGACGTGTGCCTCGCACGCCCGAGCTCGATCAAACCGGAGTGCTCACATCAAGCGCTCGACAACAAGCAGCTCACTCCCGACGGTCACTCGCCTTTGCTGAGCAGGCGATTCAGTCTCGTCCGGCCGCCGCGGTACATGGACCGCGGCGGGATCGTCGAGATCGACCTGCAAGAGGGCCCTGGAAACGACGTTCACCGTGCTCAACCACAAGCTCGAGCACACGGCGATCTGCGTCAAGCGCGACTACGACCGCACGCTGCCGAAGATGACCGTGCACGGCTCCGAGCTCAACCAGGTGTGGACGACCTGCTCGACAACGGGATCGGCGCTCTCGGCGAGTCGGGCACGATCACGGTCCGCACGAGCGCGGACGACGGCTGCGCGGTGATCGAGGTCACCGACGACGGATCGATCGCGGTGTCGTCGGAGCCCGGCAACACGACCTTTCGTGTCCGCCTCCCGCTCACGCCCCAATGACCCCACCGCAGGCGCCATGGCGATCTGCGCCGACGGCATGGTCGGGGAGCCGAGCGCGTGAGACGCCCGCGATCGATTCGCACAGAGTGCTTGGGGCCGACCGGGTGAGGCGGATCGCTCCCAAGCGGCTCGTCCTGCTCGCCGCGATCATGGGCTCGTTCGTGGCGGGCCTCGACGCGACGGTCGTCAACGTCGCGCTGCCGGCGATCGAGGAGGAGCTCGGCGGTGGCCTGGCCGGCCAGCAGTGGGTCTCAACGGCTACCTGCTCGCGCTCGGCGCGCTCATCCTCATCGGCGGCTCGCTGGGCGACGTGCTCGGCGAGCGGCGCGTCTTCTCGATCGGCGTCGCGGGGTTCGGCGTGGCGTCGCTGCTGTGCGCGCTGGCGCCGAGCATCGAGGTGCTCGTCGCGGGGCGCGTGCTGCAGGGGATCTTCGGCGCGCTGCTGGCGCCGAGCTCGCTGGCGGTGATCGTGTCGGCCTTCCCGCCGCGAGAGCGCGGCGCGGCGATCGGCTCGTGGACGGCGTGGGCGGGGATCGCGACCGTGATCGGGCCGTTTCTCGGCGGCTGGCTGATCGAGACCGCCTCGCGGTGCTCGCGGCGTTCCTCCGGCACGAGCGCCGCACGGCCGACCCGATGCTGGCGCTCGACCTCTTCCGGCGGCGCAACTTCGCCGTCGGCAACCTGCAGACGCCGCGATGTACGGCGGGCTGTCGATCACGTTCTTCTTCCTCGTCCTGTTCCTCCAACAGGTTGCCGGCTACGACGCGCTGCAGGCCGGCATTGCCACGCTGCCGACGACGCTCGTCATGTTCGTCGCCGGCATCGCCTCGGGGATCAACAACGCGGTGGCGCGCGCCGTGGAGGGCGCTTCGCTGAAGGCGTTTCGCACCGGCATCGGGATCGCCGCCGCGCTCGTCGCGCTCGTCGGCGTGCTGGGCCTGGTCGGAGATCGTCAACCCGCGTCGCAGCGTGTCGGCGGCGGGCTGCGCCGGCGGTCAGCTCGTCGGCGCACCCGAGGAGATCGCGCTGCCGCGAGCTCGAGCGCCCGCGGCCTCGCCGACCTGAGCGCCTCACC
>JBBSNQ010000380.1:0-1706 GCA_038232575.1 Solirubrobacterales bacterium
ACCAGCGCGCGGGACGAGGCACGCGGAGCGATGCATCTACGTGATCGGGCGCGCGCCGAGCTTGCCGAGGAGCGCGACGCACTGGTCGAGGTGCGCGGTGAGCTAGCCGTGACCCGCACCGGACTCGAGGCGGCTGTGGCCGAGGCGCGGGAGGAGCTCACGCGCGAGCGCGACCAGCGCGCGCGGCTGGAGGCGAGGATCGAAGAGCTCGCACGGGATCGCGACGCCGTCCGGCTCGCCGCCGAGGCGTCCCTGGCGGTTGCACGCAAGCAGCGCGAGGAGCACGAAGCGGCTGCCATGACCGAGCTCGAGCGGCGCGAAGCGGCGGTGCGGGCCGAGGCGGAGAGGGCTCTCGAGGCCGTCCGCGGCGAGCTGGACGGAGCGCACCGCGAGTCCGAGAGCGCACGCGGCGAGCTCGAAGGGGTGCGCAGCGAACTGGATGGTGCGCGCGGCGATCTGGAACGCTCAGACCTCGAGCGCGAACAGCTCGAGCAGGCTCTCCGAGATTCCGAGCGCCATGCGGCCGAGGTCCGCGACGAACTAAGAGCCAGCGGAGACGCCCACGATGCGCTCGCCGTCGAGCTGGCAGAGGCCGAGAAGGCACACCGGTCTCGTGTCGTGGCCCTGACCGACGAGCTCCGAGGGGCCCGCGACGCCGCCGAGGCCCAACGTGCCGAGCTGCTGGAACGCCTGGCCGAGGTCGAGGAGGACGGTAGGACCCACGGCGCCGCCCTCTCGGCTGAGCTCGCCGCGGCGCGCTCAGCGGCAGAGGCTCGGGAGGCTGCCCTCGGCGAGCAGCTGGCGCAAGCCGAGCAGGGCGCCAGGGCGGAGGTACACGCTGTCACCGAGCAACTCGAGCAGGTTCGCGCCGACGCTGAGAAGGAGCGCAGCGAGTTCAGCGCGCAGCTGAGCCGGGCCGCCGCCGAGGCCCGCCGCGCGACCGATGAGCTGAACCGGCGCCTGGAGGCAGAGGTCGAGCAGCGCGCGGCGCTCGAGGGTCGCATCCAGGAGCTGACGCGGGGCCGTGAGTCCCTGCGCGGGGATCTGCAGACCCTCGATCGCCGCCTCTCAGAGGTCCAGCAGGAAGCGGGCGCCGAGAGCGAGCGGATGCGCCAGGCGCTGGCCAAGTCCCGCAAGGAGATCAAGCCGCGCGCGGCGCGCCGGATAGCCGCCGCGGAGAGCGTCGCCCGCCACGAGCGCAGCCGCACCATCGAACTCGAGGAGCAGCTGGGCGAGATCCGCAAGCAGCTCGCCGGGGAGATGGACGCCCGGATGCTCGGCGACGAGCGCGCCGCGGAGGCCGCCGAGGAGCTTGGGGCGATGACCCGGCGCCACGAACAGGCGCGGACGGCCCTGACGGAGCTCGACGCTCGGCTCGCCGAGCTCGAGGGCCAGGCGGCGCGCGAGCGCCAGGCGCGTGAAGCGGTGGAGCGTCAGGTGGCGCAGAGCGCGGTCGCCGAGCAGGCCGCGCGTGCAGCCGCCGAGCAGGCCGACGAGCGCCTGGCACAGGCGCGCAGCTTCCTGGCCGGCGGCAACGCCGAGGAGGTTCGACCCCGAGCCGGGTAGCCTCGACCCGGCGATGGGATACAAGCTCGACGGCGAGGAGGTGGGCCCCGGAGTTCGCCGGATCGTGGGCGAACAGCTACGCGACGCGATCTCCCAGCTCGAAGGTCGCGGCGAAGCCAACCGCGACACCGCCGTACACG
>JBBSNQ010000381.1:0-1705 GCA_038232575.1 Solirubrobacterales bacterium
GAGGACTGGAACGTCGACGACCTGCGCGAGCGCGCCGCGGAGATCGGCATCGACGGGCGGTCAGAGATGAGCAAGGACGAGCTGATCGACGCGCTGCGCAACCACTGAGCGGACGCCCCGAGCTCTAGGCGCGCAGCGCGCGCCGCGCGCGCAGGGCAAGCTCGTCGCGTTCGACGAGCTCGGTGATGACGGTCACGACCTCCGAGTCGAACTGCGTGCCGGCGCAGTTGCGCAGCTCGACCAGCGCGGCCGAAACCGCAAGCCGTGGACGGTAGGGACGCTCGGCGGTCATCGCCTCGAACGCATCCGCCACCCCGATGAGGCGCGCCTCCAGCGCAATCTGGTGCCCGCGCAGCCCACGCGGGTAGCCGCCGCCATCGACGCGCTCGTGGTGCTGGCCCACCCATTCGGCCTCCTCGCCCAGGCCGGCGTAGGCGAGGATCGACAGACCCACACCGGGGTGGGTGCGTACCCGCTCACGCTCTGCCTCTGACAGATCCGACCGGGGCTTGGCCAGCGTCTCCGGCGGCACCGCGATCTTGCCGATGTCGTGGAGGAAGCCGGCGCGCCGCAGGCGCAGCAGCCCCACCTCGCTGAGGCCGAGCTGCTGGCCGATCGCGACGGCGCAGGCCGCCACCTTCTCGGCGTGCTCGCGGGTGTATAGGGACTGGGAGTCGAGCGTCGATACGAGGGCGGCGAGGGGAGCGGGCACGTCCGAACCTTCCCCCTCGCTCTCGGCGTCGGTCACGTCGCTGGCGATCGCGCAGATGTTCTTACCGTTTCGCTTGGCCCAGTAGAGCGCGGAGTCCGCCTGGCGCTCCAGCTCGTCGGGGGTGGCGCCGTCCTGAGGACAACAGGCCACTCCGGCGCTGAGCGTCACGCGCCCTTCGGCCAGGTCGCAGTGCCGCGCCACCGCGAGCCGCACCCGGTCGGCCACCAGCAGCGCGTCGAGGCGGTGGGCCTCCGGGAGCAGCAGAGCAAACTCCTCACCGCCGATGCGCGCGAAGGTGTCCACGTCTCGGATCTGGCCCAGCGCGAGCTCGGTGACCCGCCGCAGCGTGTCGTCGCCCCGTGCGTGGCCGAGCGTGTCGTTGATCTCCTTGAAGTCATCGACGTCGAAGACCACGAGCGACACGGGCGCGCCATAACGCTCGGCGCGCCCCACCTCTCGCTCCAGCGCCTCGTAGAAGAAGCGTCGGTTGTAGACACCGGTGAGCGGGTCGCGCATGGCCTGCTCGAGCTTGTCGCAGTAGTCGCGCGAGTTCTGGATCGCGATCGAGAGCTGGTTGGCGAGCACCTCGAGCCGGCCGAGCTCACCCTCGCCGAGCGGATCCGACGCCGGACGCGACAGCGAGACCACGCCTAGGCGCGAACCATGGGCGCTGAGCGCCAGACGGATGATCGTCTGCTCGTCTCGCTGCTCGACGGCCGTGTACTCGGCCGAGAGCACCGCCCCCCTCGTGGGCTCGGGTCCAGCCGGCCCGTCGCCAGAGCGACCCAGGAGCACCGTTCCCTGCTCACCCGCCGCCCAGAGGCAGGCGCCGGTTGCCCGTGCGCCGAGAGTGAGCATGTCCAGGCCGCGAGCGACGATCGGCTCCTCCTCCTCGAGGCTCTGGTTCATCGTGGTCGCCAGGCCGGTCAACGCCTCGAGATCGGAGTTACGCCGGCCCATCTCCTCGACCATGCGCCGCTCTCTCGCGATCGC
>JBBSNQ010000382.1:0-1697 GCA_038232575.1 Solirubrobacterales bacterium
AGCACCCAGTTGAGCGCGAGCGGTTCCGGCTCAGCGATGCCGGCGAGCGCCGGCAGGCACTCGAACGGCGTGCGAGGGCCGATCTCGAGCGCGCCGCGCACGAGACCCATGCGCTCTTCGACTCGGCTGCGGTTGGCCTCCACGTGCGCGCGCACGTCGCGAAAGGGCCGGCCGTGGCCCGAGAGGCAGAGGCGCGCGTCGAGCGCGTCTACGCGGTCCATCCCCTGCAGGAACTCGCCGACCGGGTCGTCGGTGTAGCCGTAGTCGTAGTAGAGCGAGACGCGGCCGAGGAGGTGATCGCCCGAGATCAGCAGGTCGCGCTCGGGCTGGTGCAGACAGACGTGCGACGGCGCGTGGCCGGGCGTCTCGTGAACGTCCCAGGTGCCGAGGTCGGTTTCGATCGTGACGCCCGGGAGCAGGTCGCGGTCGGGTCCGATTACCCCTGCGACCCCCGTGGGCCCTCCCCTGCGCCCGGACTCGAACGCGCCGACCAGGTGCTCGGGGGCGCCCGCGCCGCGGAGCAGCTCGAGCCGCGCAGTGAGGGCGGCGTCCGGATCTTCGGCGGCCCGCGTGGCGTGCCCGTGGGCGGGATGCATCCAGAGCTCGCAGCCGGTCGCCTCGACGATCGGCGCGGCGAGCCCGTAGTGATCGGGATGCGCGTGGGTGCACACGAGCAGGCGCACGTGCTCGAGCTTCATCGAGGCCTGCTGCAGCGCTGAGGAGAGCTGGCCAAGGGCGCCGGGGCGGTCGAGCCCGGTGTCGACGAGGACCACGCCGCTGCCGGCGGCTATCGCCCACGCATTGACGTGCGGCACGACCGGCCAGGGCAGTGGGAGCCGCAGCCGCCAGAGGCCGGGAAGGACGCGATCGGCGCGTGCGAGCTCGCGCTTGCGTCGAGGCGTTGTCAAGCTGCGGGCCCCCGGGCGGGGTCGATCAGGACGCCGGGGTTAAGCACTCCCGCGGGATCGAGCGCCGACTTGGCCGCGCGCAGAGCGGCGGCGAAGGGCTCGGGCCGTTGACGGTCGTACCACCGCCTGTGATCGCGGCCGACTGCGTGGTGGTGGGTGATCGTGCCGCCCGCCGACTCGATCGCCTCCGATGCGGCGACCTTGATCTGCGCCCACTGCTCGAGCTCGGCGCCGCGGCGGCCCGGTGCGATCACGGTGAAGTACGGGGCGGCCCCGTCGGGGTAGGCGTGCGTGATTCGGCACATGACCCTGCCCGCGCCGCACGTCTCGTGCACAGCGGCCTCGACCCGCTCGCGCACGCCGGCGACGAACCCGTCGAGGCGGTCCCAGGTCATCGCTGTCTCGAACGTCTCGGAGATCACCCCGCACGCAACGAGCACGTCGCGCAGGTAGGGGGCCTGCAGGAACGCGGAGCGCCACGCGCCGTCGCCGTCCGCGGAGCCCGCGCCTTCACCGGAGCCGCCGCGGTTTCCGGGTCCGCGGCGGCTGCTGCCGGTGGTGGTGTCCTCCCCACGCGCAGCCTCGGGTCCCGACAGGCGCGGCTCCGACGCGAGCGACCCGCCGAGCTCACGGCAGAGGCCGATCGCGCTCTCGAGCTCGGATTCGAGCGGACGCTCGGCCGACTCGAAGCCGAGCAGCAGCAGCGCGCGATCGCCCGCCCCCGCGCCCGTCAAGGCCGCCTCCGCCGGCTCGAGCAGGCGGCAGTTCGCGGGATGCAGGCCCGACTGC
>JBBSNQ010000383.1:0-1695 GCA_038232575.1 Solirubrobacterales bacterium
GACCATGTCGCGGTAGTGGTGAGCCATGACGGCGGCCTGCAGCAGGGCGTCGAGGCTCGTGGGGAGTCCGTGCCGCGTCAGCTTGCCGGCGCGCCCGAGCCCTGCGGCGTCCTCGAGGAATGCCTGCAGCGAGGAGGGCGGACGGACGTCGACCTCCACGTGGGCGAGCTCGTCGCTGCGATTGCGGTAGGCGTGGCGGATGCCGGGCCGGGCGACAACGGTGTCGCCGGCCGTGGCGGTCTGCCATCTCCTGCCCGCCAGAAAGCTCGGCCGACCGGCGAGAACGTGGAAGCGCTCCTCCATCGCGGGATGGACGTGCGGCGGCACGCCGCCTCCTGGGTCGAGCCAGATCTCGACGCGCAGAAGCTCCTCGCCGTGCTCGTCGGTCGTTCGCGTGAAGCCAAGTCGCTGCTGGAAGGTGGGGTCGTCGACCACGCACTCCGCCGCACCGGCGTCTTGGACGTCCTCGCTGGGGCCTAAGCTAGTCACGATTAGGTACCCTACCTAGGGAGCATTAGGTTGTCAACGGCAAAGGCTGGCACGGCGCGCCCGCGCAAGCGCATGACCGCCAAGGAACGGCGCGAGGTGATCGAACGCGCCGCGCTCCAGGTCTTCGCAGAGCGCGGCTATCACCGGGCATCGATCGAAGAGATCGCGCGAAGCTCCGGCGTGACGCCGCCGGTGGTATACGACCACTTCGCGTCCAAGCTCGAGCTGCACAGGCGCCTGCTCGAGCGCACTCGCGACGAGCTGCTCGAGATGTGGCGTGAGCACCTCGCCGGCGATCACCCGGCGGAGGAGCGCATACCGCGCGCGATCGACGCATGGGCGCGCTACGTCGAGGAGCACCCCTACGCCCCCCGAATGGTCTTCCACGAGGCGACCGGCGAGCCCGAGCTGCAGGCGCTCCACCAGGAGGTTCAGGCGCAGGCCCGCGCGGCGCTCGGCGCGATCCTCGGCCGGGAGCCGGGCGCGGAGAACATCGCGGGCTCGGCCGAGGCCGAGGCTCTTGAGATGGCCGCGGAGGTGATGCGCGCCGGACTCACCGGACTTGCGGTCTGGTGGAGCGAGCATCCCGAGGTCCCGCGCGAGCGAATCGTCGCGACCGCCGTCAACGCGCTCTGGATCGGCTTCGAGCGCGTGCGCGCAGGTGAGAGCTGGCCCGAGGGGAACGGTTCGCTCGGAGCGCAGCGTCCGTCTCGCAGCTTTGACCAGTCCCTGGAGGAGTCCGAGAGCGATGGGAAGACGTGGAACTCGGTCGAGGACATCGCACGCCACCGGGCAATGACCCCCCAACAGCGCTGGCGCAGGACGATCAGCCTGTCACAGGCGGCGCAGCGCCTGGCCAGAGCGGAGCGCGTCGATGAGCGATGAGCCGGCATTCGATCCCGACCCGATCCTGGCCGCGCTCAGTGACGAGGGCGTCAGGTACGTGGTCATCGGCGGCCTCGCCGTTGCCGCACACGGCGTCATCCGCGCAACCGCCGACCTCGACCTCGTGGTAGCGGCCGACTGGGATAACGCGGGAGCGCTCGCCCGGGCGCTCACAACCATCGGCGCACGTGCCCACGACGTTCATGACCTCGACGACCGGTCCTCGGAGATCAGCCGCGAGTCGCTCGTACGCCGGATCGACCGCCGACTGCGGACTCGCTATGGCGACGTGCACCTGCTGCACCAGGTCGAGGGCGTGCC
>JBBSNQ010000384.1:0-1690 GCA_038232575.1 Solirubrobacterales bacterium
GCCGGTGTCGACCTGGTCGCCGGCGGCCACGCGCAGGTCGCTGAGCGTACCCGTCGCCGGCGCGACGATCTCGTGCTCCATCTTCATCGCCTCGATCACGACGAGCACGTCGCCGCGCTCGACCTGCGCCCCCTGCTCGGCCCCCACGCGCCGGACCGCGCCCGGCATCGGGGAGACGAGCGAGCCTGCCTGCTGCTCGGCCTCGGTGCTCGGGAAGCGCGCCAGCTCGCGCAGCTCGCACTGGCCGAGCCCGCTGTTGACGAAGACGCGGTCCCCGTAGCAACGCACGCGGTAGCGCCGGCGTACGCCGCCGACCTCGAGATCGACGAGCTCCGCCGAGCAGGAGGCAAGGCTTGGGCGCTCGAGCTCCTGCTCGCCCACCTGCAGCACGAGTCCGTCGCGCCCGAAGCGGTATCCGACCGAGAGCGCGCCGCGCGCTCCCTCGAAGGCGACCTCCTGAAGCCCCGAGGGATTGTTGCGCCAGCCGCTGGGAAGCGAGGCGAGCACGTGCGCGGATGCGCGCCGCTCTGCCTGCAGCGCAAGCGCCGCCGCGGCGGCGTGCAGGCGCTCGCCGTCGCCATCGAGCAGCGGCGCCCCGAGCTCGGCGGGCGGGTGGCGATCGAGAAAGCCCGTGTCGGTGTCGCCCGCGAGGAAGTCGGGGTGGCGGAGCAGGCGCACGAGCAGGTCGCGGTTCGTGCGCGGCCCGTGCAGCTCGGCGCGCTCGAGCGCGGCGGCGAGCCGGCGCGCGGCCTCGGCGCGGTCGGGGCCATGGGCGATCACCTTGGCGAGCAGTGAGTCGTAGTGCGGCGAGATCTCCGAGCCGTCCTCGACGCCGGAGTCCACGCGCAGCCCCTCGATCGTCGGCGGCGCAAAGCGCCGCAGCGTGCCGATGCCGGGGAGGAAGTCCCGCTCGGGGTCCTCGGCGTAGAGGCGCGCCTCGATCGCGTGGCCGGAGCTCCGCGCCTCGAGCGCCTCGCCCGGCAGCGGCGCGCCCCCCGCGACGAGAAGCTGCAGGCGCACGAGGTCGAGGCCGGTCACGAGCTCGGTGACCGGGTGCTCGACCTGCAGCCGGGTGTTCATCTCGAGGAAGAAGAACTCGCCGCTCGGCGCCAGCAGGAACTCGACGGTGCCCGCACCGACGTAGCCGATCGCCTCGCCGGCGGCGACCGCCGCCTCGCCCATGCGCCGGCGCAGCTCAGGGTCGACCGCCGGCGATGGCGACTCCTCGATCAGCTTCTGGTAGCGCCGCTGGATAGAGCACTCGCGCTCGAACAGGTGCACGACGCGGCCGTGGTCGTCGCCGACGATCTGGACCTCGACGTGGCGCGGGGTCTCCAGGTAGCGCTCGAGGAAGACGGTTTCGTCGCCGAATGCAGCTGCTGCCTCGCGCCTCGCCGCGGTGAGCGCATCGCCGAGCTCCTCGGGCGAGCGCACGACGCGCATCCCCTTGCCGCCGCCGCCGGCAGAGGCCTTGACGAGCAGCGGGAAGCCGACCCGCTCGGCCGCGGCGGCCAACTCCGCGTCCGGAGTCGCCGTGGTGTCAGGAGAGGCTGCCGCGGCGTCAGGCGAGGCCGTCGCGGTGTCGGGGGAGCCCGTCGCGGTGTCAGGGGAGGCTTCCGGTAGCTCCGCCCCCGGCATCACCGGCACGCCGGCGTCCGCCATCAGGCGCTTGGCCTCGACCTTCGAGCCC
>JBBSNQ010000385.1:0-1680 GCA_038232575.1 Solirubrobacterales bacterium
AGCGCATCGGCGGCGACGATCTCCCCGGCGTGCAACGAGGCGAGCGGCACCTCCGACGTACCCGCGAGATAGAGGTCGTCGCCCGGCACGCTGTAGATCTGCTGCTCGGTGTCAGGCAGGAAGCCGGTGCCGAAGAGCGCCTCCTCGCGCACGAGCACCGGCGGCACGACCGGCGTGAAGCCGCGCTCTGAGAGCAGCTCGAGCGACCACCTGACGAGCGCGAGCTCGAGCATCACGAGCGGCCCCTTGAGGTAGGCAAAGCGCGAGCCCGCCACGCGCCCGCCCGCCTCAAGGTCGACCAGGTCGCCGAGCAGCTCGAGATGGTCACGCCCCGGGCGCCCGGCGCGTCCACCCGCATCCACCTCGCGTAGAACCTCGTCCTGGGCCGGCGCCGACTCGTCGGGGAGGTTGGGGAGCGCCGTCATCGCCGCGCGGCGCTGCTCCTCGACGGTCGCGACCTCGGCCTCGAGCTCCTTCACCCGCGGCGCGACCTGCTGCATCTCGGTGATCGCCGCGGCGGCGTCGCGGCCGGCGCGCTTCTCCTCGCCGATGCGCTCGCTGGCGGCGTTCTGCTCGGCCTGCAGACGCTCGCGCTCCGGCAACAGCTCGCGCCGGCGCTCGTCGAGCGCGACGAACGCGTCGAGCGCCTGCGCCTCGGCCGCGCCGCGACGGGCGAGCGCAGCGCGGACCCCGTCGGGGTCCTGGCGGATCAGCTTGGGATCGAGCACGGCGCGCCGTGGCGGCCGCGGGTCAACCGCCGCTCGAGGGCGGCGCCGGCCGACCTTCGACCGGAGCAGACGAGCCCTTGCCAGCGTACTTAGAGACGAAGTCGGCCACGGCCGCGGCGTCCTCGCCGACGACGATGTTGGCCGGCATGATCGCCCCAGAGAAGCCGCCGTTGCGGATCGCGAACAAAACGTCCTCGCGAGTTTCCTTGCGTGTCGAGAAATTGGGACCGTTCGTGCGCTCGCCGCCGCCGACCTCGCGCGCCGGCTTCGAGCCCTGCGAACCGGCTGCCGGCAGCGTGTGGCAGCCGCTGCAACGCTCGTTGAACAGCACTGCGCCGCGGTAATTGGGGTCACTCCGGGCAAGCTCGATGTCGTTGCCGCACCCCGCACCGAGCATGCAGAGCACGCCGGTGGCGGCGAGAAGGGCGGGCCTCGGCCGGGTCACGCGCGCCATCATAGAGCCGACTCTGTGCCAGACTGGCTCTCGCAATGCGCGCGATCTGGAAAGGGACGATCTCGTTCGGGCTCGTGAACATCCCGATCGCACTCGGCCTTGCGACGAAACGCTCCGATCCGAGCTTCCGCACGCTCGACCGCGAGACGCTCCGGCCCGTCAAGCAGCAGCTCTTCTCGCCCGAGCGCGGCGAGCACGGCGAGACGATCACGCGCGAGGAGACAGTCAAGGGCTACGAGCTCTCCAAGGACCGCTTCCTGCCGATCTCCGACGAGGAGCTCGAGCGCGTCGCCGCGGAGCGCCGCCGCTCGATCGACATCCTCATGTTCGTCGACGCGGACGAGGTCGACCCGGTCTACTTCGACCGCACCTACTACCTCGAGCCGCAGGAGCACGCCCAGAAGGCCTACTCGCTGCTGCTGCGCGCGATGAAGGAGACCGGCAAGGCCGGCGTCGGCAAGATCGTGCTGCAGAGCAAGGAGCATCTCGCGCTGCTGC
>JBBSNQ010000386.1:0-1678 GCA_038232575.1 Solirubrobacterales bacterium
CCGACCTCGTCGCAGACGAGCAGCGGGTAGCGCTCGAGCCGACGCAGCTCATCGTCGAGGCGCCCCTGGCGCTGGGCGTCGGCCAGGAGCGCGACCCACTCGGTCGCGGTGCGAAAGATGACCCGCTGGCCGGCGAGGGCGGCACGGATCGAGAGCGCGATCGCGAGGTGGGTCTTGCCGGTGCCGGGCGGGCCGAGTAAGACCACGTTCTCGCGCGCGTGGAGGAAGTCGAGCTGGCCGAGGTGGGAGATGACCTGCTTCTTGACCGAGCGCTGGAAGGTGAAGTCGAACTCCTCCAGGGTCTTTCTGGCCGGGAAGCGCGCCGAGCGGATGCGACCCTCGCCGCCGTGGGCCTCGCGCGAGGACTGCTCGGTAGAAAGCAGGGCCTCGGCGAAGCGCTCGTAGGTCCACTCCTCGGCGCGGGCGCGCTCTGAGAGCTTGGGCAGCGCCCTTGCCGCCGGCCGGCGCCTTTAGCTGACGGAAGAGGTGGCTGAGCTCCGCGGTCGCGCTCATGCGATCAGCTGGTCGTAGACGGCGAGCGGACGCTCCTCGACGACGGGATCTTCCTCAGGCTCGCCGCGGCGCTCCCTGAGCGCTCGCGCGTGCTCGAGCGCCGTGATCGTCCGGTTCTTCGCAAACGACCGCTCGTGGCGGGCGCAGAGCTCGCCCGAGTCCAGGCAGACCGCGGTGATCTCGCGCTGGGAGACCCGAATCTCGACGCGCCGACCACCAGGCGCGGGTCGAGCGAGTAGTCGTTTCGGTCGAAGCGCAGGTAGGGGTCCGGCGCGACGCGGGTCACCCAGCGGCGGTCGAGCGCGGGCTCGCGGGCGGGCAGCGCCCGCATCGCGGAGCGCTCCTCGACCAACCGGTCGATCGGACGGGCGCGCAGCGTCTTGTGCGTGCGGGCGTTGGCACGCTCGAACCAGGCGTCGAGTTGCAGCTGGTAATCGAGCTCGTTGGCGAAGCGCCGTCCCGGCTCGAAGTTCGTCTCCATGTAGCCCTGCAGGCGCTCGACGCAGCCCTTGGCCTCGGGGTCGGCGGGCGCGCAGAAGTGCCAGTCGACCGCCAGGCGGCTGCAGAAGCCGGCGTAGGGCTCGGTCGGGCGCCCGTCGCCGGCGTGCAGGGCACCCTCGCGGTCCCAGACCAACAGCTCGGGCAGCGCGCCGAGCGACCACAGGGAGCGCGCCATCCCCCACAGCACATCGGGCGCCTCCTTGGTGAAGATCAGCGCCCCGGCGCCCGCGCGCGAGTATCCCAGGCAGGCCACCACCACCCACGCGCGGCGGGTCTGGCCGTGCCCGACCGCAACCTCGGCTGAGGGCTCCCAGAGATCGAACTGGCAGATCTCGCCCGGGCGGTAGACGGTCCGTTGATAGGTGCGCGCTTGGCGAAATAGCGGACGCACCTCGCGCAGGTAGTCGTCGACGATCGACTTGCCACCATCGAAGCCGAGCGGCTCGATCAGCTCGCGGACCCTGACCCCGGTCAGCTTCGCGTCGTCGCGCAGCAGCTCGCGGATCTCCTCCTTGAAGGGATCTGAGCCGGACCGACTTCGACGGAGACCTCGAAGCCAGGATGATCTGTCCTGGGAAGAGGAGACCCTCCGCCGATGCCTGCACCGAAGAAATACCCCGATGAGCTGCGCGAGCGAGCGGTCCGACTCGTGTTCGACAGCGGC
>JBBSNQ010000387.1:0-1673 GCA_038232575.1 Solirubrobacterales bacterium
GACGAGCGCGACTACGACCCGCACGCCTACCGCCCGGAGCAGAAGCCATGGTGGAAGCGCTGGTTCGGTTGGCTCGTCCCCATCGGCATCATCCTCTTCTCTTGGGGCGCGAAGCTCAAGGGGCTCCTCCTGCTCCTGCCGAAGCTCAAGTTCGTCACCACCGGCCTGTCGATGTTCGTCTCGATCGGCGCCTACACGCTGCTCTGGACCTGGAAGTTCGCGCTCGGCTTCGTACTGCTTCTGTTCGTGCACGAGATGGGCCACGTGCTGCAGCTGCGCCGCGAGGGCATCAAGGCCTCGGCGCCGATGTTCATCCCCTTCATGGGCGCGTTCGTCGGCATGAAGGAGCTGCCAAAGGACGCCGGCGCCGAGGCGCGCGTCGGCCTCGCCGGCCCGGTGCTCGGCACGCTCGGGATCCTCGTGCCGCTCGGGCTCTACTTCGCGACCGGCAACGACCTCTTCCGCGCGCTCGCCTTCATGGGCTTCTTCCTCAACCTGATCAACCTGCTGCCGGTGCTGCCACTCGACGGCGGCCGCGCGCTGCAGGCGCTCTCGCCGTGGGTGACCTTCGCCGGCTTCCTCGGCTTCGTCGTGCTCGCCTACCTCTTCCCCCACCCGATCATGCTGCTCGTGCTGCTGTTCGGCGGACTCGAGACGTGGCGGCGCTTCCGCTCGCGCAACTCGGAGGAGACCCAGCGCTTCAACAGCGTGCCGCTGCGCACGCGCATGCTCGTAGCGGCGACCTACCTTGCGCTCGTGATCGTGCTGGCTGCGGGGATGGACCTCTCGTTCGTGCCGCGGCCACTCGGCGGCGTCTGAGCCACTCCGGCTGGACACCGGTCCGGCCGCCAGCCCAACGTCCCAGCTGCGTGCCGTCGCGGCCGCCGGCTCACTCGCGGTCGCTCAGCGCGCGCTCGATCTCGCGCCGCTGATCGCGCTCCTTTAGGTCGCGGCGGCGGTCGCGCACCTCCTTGCCGCGTGCGAGCGCGAGCTCGACCTTCGCGTTCGGGCCGGAGAAGTAGAGCCGCGTCGGGACGAGCGTGAGCCCGCGCTCGTGCGTGCGTCCGATCAGGCGCTCGATCTCGCGCCGGTGCATCAGCAGCTTGCGCGTCCGCTCGGGGTCGTGGTTCTCAGCCGCCGCCGGCGCGTACGGCGCGATGTGCATGTTGTGCAGCCAGACCTCGCCCTGGTGCAGGCTCGCGTAGGCGTCCTTGAGCTGGACCTTCCCGTCGCGCAGCGACTTGACCTCGCTCCCCTGCAGGCGGATGCCGCACTCCCAGCGGTCGAGCAGCTCGTAGCGGAACGACGCCTGGCGGTTGGTCGCCACGTCGCCCGGTGCCGCCTTGCGCTTGCCCCGCTTCCTGGCCACGCTGGAGAGCGTGCCAGACGCCGCTCGGGTCGCGGGGCGCGCGGCTCGGGTGCGTCGAGTTCGCGGCGCGCGCGGCTCGGGTGCATCCAGCTCGCGGGCCGTCGAGCGCACGCGCCCGGCCGAGATCCGGACGGACCGGCGTCATCGCCGGATCGAGCGGCGAGCCTCGTCACCACGACGTCGTTGCCGGATCGCCGCAACGGTGGTATGGTCGGTTGCGATACGGGGCGGTCAGGCTCCACGCGCCATCACTCTCGCGAAATGAAGAGGCGCGGGAACGGCCGCCCCGCTTCTCTCGCGGCGC
>JBBSNQ010000388.1:0-1666 GCA_038232575.1 Solirubrobacterales bacterium
GAGATCAACGTACGCGTCGTCGAGGTCGACCGCGAGCGGGGGCGCATCGGGCTCAGGCTCTCCGACGACCCGGACATCGCCGGCAAGACCGCGGAGGAGCTCGCCGGCGTCGGTACCGGCGGCGGCGGCGGTGGCGGCGGCGACCGCGGTGGTCGCGGCGGCCGCGAAGGGCGCGGCGCACCGCCCGGAGACGGCCACCGGCGCGAGCGGCGCTGAGACCCGCTCCCGCCCGCCGCAGCGCCTGGATCGTCTCCCCGCGAGGCTGAATGGACGCCTCGGCGGCGGGACATAGGCTGACGCGGCTCGACTCGGGCGCCCGTGTGATCACGCAGGCGATGCCGGCGGTACGCTCGATCGCCCTCGGCGTCTTCGTCGGTGCGGGCTCACGCCACGAGCGGGACTCCGAGGCCGGGGTGTCCCACCTGCTCGAGCACCTGCTCTTCAAGGGCACCGAGCGATACTCCTCCGAGGTGATCGATCAGACCTTCGACGGCATGGGGGCCGAGATCAACGCCGGGACCGACAAGGAGGCGACGGTCGTCTACTCGCGCTTTCTCGATCAGCACCTGGAGCGCGCCTTCGACGTGATGTCCGACATGGTGCTGAATCCCGCCTACCCCGAGGTCGACTCCGAGCGCCAGGTCGTGCTCGAGGAGATCGCCATGTACGACGACGAGCCCTCGGACAAGGTCCATGACGTTCTCGCCGGCGCGATCTTCGGAGACCATCCGCTCGGGAGGCCGGTCATCGGCACGGCGGACGTCGTCTCCTCGGTCCCGGTTGCGGATATCGCCGCCTACCACACCGGCCGCTACGTGCCGGAGAGCATCGTCCTGGCTGCGGCCGGAAACGTCGACCACGACCGCCTCGTCGAGCTCCTGGAGGCGGCGATAGCGGGCCAGGAGACCGGAGCCGCACTGCCTGGCCCGCGCGAGCGCGCAACAGGCGGCCAGTCCGCATCCGCTGCCTTCGCGCCGGCGCCCGCGCCGCTTGCGGCGAACGTCCGCTTCGAGGTCAAGCAGACCGAGCAGTGCCACCTCTGCATCGGAGGACCCGGGATCGCCCGCGCGGACGAGCGCCGGCATGCGCTGCGCGTGCTCGACGCGATCCTCGGCGGCTCGACGTCGTCGCGGCTGTTCCAGGAGGTCAGGGAGAAGCGCGGGCTCGCCTACGCCATCTACTCCTACGCGGGCCACTACGCCGACTGCGGGCAGGTCGGCATCTACGCGGGCACGCGCCCAGACAACGTGGGAGAGACGCTCGGGGTGATCGCCGACGAGCTCGCCCGCCTGCGCGAGCACGGCGTCTCCGAAGACGAGCTCGTGCGCGCCAGGGAGAACCTCAAGGGGCGCACGGTGCTCGCGATGGAGTCGACGCTCGCGCGTATGAACCGGCTTGGCGGCTCGCTGCTGCTGGACGTGCCGCTGCTCTCGCTCGACGACACGCTCGCGGCGATAGATGCCGTGTCGGACCAGGACGTCGTCGCGCTGGCGGGTGAGCTCTTCGCCCCCGAGCGGCTCTCGGCCGCCGGTGTCGGCGCCGACGAAGGAGCATTCCGCGCAGCGCTCGGGGCGCTCGGGCCGACACTCGCGGCGGCATGATCCGCGTGGCGGTCGCGGGCGCGGCCGGCAAGATGGGCGAGACCGTCTGCCGTGCCGTGGAGGGA
>JBBSNQ010000389.1:0-1648 GCA_038232575.1 Solirubrobacterales bacterium
GATCGTCGCGCCGCGGGCGTCGATGCCGGCCTCGAGCGTCGTGACGACGGCATCGCGCAGCGCGATCAGATCGCGGCGCTTGAGCGATCCGACCGCTCGCAGCGGATGGATCCCGGCCATGAACAGCGCCTCGTCGGCGTCGCTGTTGCCGACGCCCGCGATCCGCTCCTGACTGAGTAGGAATGCCTTCACGGGTGCGCGCCGACCTGCGGCGAGAGCGCGCAGCGCCTCGGCGGTGAAGTCGGGGCTGAGCGGCTCGACGCCCAACCGGGCGGAGAAGTAGGCGTCGCGCGCCGGCCCGCCGAGCAGCACGACCCCGGTCCCGAAGCGGCGGGGATCGACGAACACCACCTGAGCGCCGCCCGCCAGCTCGATGCGCGCGCGCAGGTGCGGGTGCTCCTTAGCCGACTCGACGAGCAGAAGCGTCCCCGTCATGCGCAGGTGGAGAGCGAGGAACACCTCCCCCTCGAGCTCCCAGACGAGGTACTTGCCGCGCCGCGCGAGCCGCTCGACCCGCCGCTCCGCGACCGCAGCCGACAGCTCTCCGGGCGGCGCGGGCGCGCACCAGCGCGGATCGAGCACGGTCAGGCGCTCGATCACCCTCCCCTCGACCTGCGGGGCGAGGTGGCGGCGGATCGTCTCGACCTCGGGCAGCTCGGGCACGCGCGGTTCAGCCTAAGCCGCACGGGGGCGCTGCAAGCGCGCCCTCAGCCGCGCCGGACGCCGAGCGGCGCTAGCGCGGCGACCCCGATCTCGCGGCTGACTGCGTGGATCTCCTCCGGTAGCGCGGACAGGTTCACGTTCGTCGAGAAGCCGACCGGGTCGGTCAGCGGGCGGAAGAAGTCGTCGTAGTGGTTCGCGACCACCACAGCCGGGTCCAGTCGGCTCAGGATGCGATCCCAGTAGTCGGGGGTGAAGCTGCGGCCGGCGATGCCGGCGAGAAACACGTCGACGCCCCCCGACGGCACCTGATCGTCGATCAGGTTCGCGCTGCCCTGGTGATAGAGCACCGTCCCGGCGACCTCGATGCGGATGCCGTAGACCTGCCCGCACCTGTAGGCCGACGGGCACAGGCCATCGAGGTGATCGCAACTCAGCGCGCCGTCGAGCGGAACCTTGTAACCGAGCAGCAGCTTGGAGTGAAGGCTCGGGGCGAACTGAACCTTGAACGGACCGAGCTCGTAGGTCCGGTGGGGCTCGACTTCGACCGCCAGCCGCTCGAGCCCGTACGCGCGCATCAGCTGCACCAGCGACGCCGAGCCGAGGGTCTGCGCCGAGTGGGCGCGGGCGAGCTCGGGGACGTCGATGGCGTGGTCGAAGTGGGTGTGTCCCACGAGAATGCCGGCCACGTTCCCCGTCTTCGCCCGCGGCAGGCACTGATCGTGCAGGGCGAGGTCGGCCCTGACCGGAGTGCGCCCGAGCACCTGGGAGAACGGCACGCGCGTCAGGTAGGGCTCGATCAGCAGCGTCTGACCGTCGTAGGTGAGTCGATAGCCCGCCGTCCCGAGCCACTCCAGCTCGAGCCCGCCGGGCAGCGGCACGGGAGCCTTCGCCAGGTCGTGCATCGTCGCCGTGTCTGCCGCCTCCCGCGCATCGCGACGGGCGAGGAAGCGGCCGAAGCTCGCGAGATGCCCGGCCGTTTGACGCA
>JBBSNQ010000390.1:0-1647 GCA_038232575.1 Solirubrobacterales bacterium
CCCGAGCGCCCGCGCGGCCTGGCGAACCTGAATCAGCTCTGCCATCAAAGGCTCCTTTCGCGTGTCCTGAGCGTAGGGCAGAAGCAGCAGGATATCAATGTAGGGGATATGGTGGACTTTGGGGATCTCGCCCTTTGATCGGCAGGCCGCGCTCGCGACTGAGCAAGTCGCCCGCCGCTCCCCTTGCCGAGCCGCTGACCGCGCAGTCAGCCAACACCTTCGCCTCATTCGCCCGGCTCTTGTGATGCAGGTACTTCATGGTCGTTCGACGTCCGCGTGGCCCATCCACGCCTGGACCTGCACGATGCTCGCCCGGTTGATCGCGAGCGAGCCGAAGGTGTGGCGCAGGACGTGGAAGCGCAGCGGGCGCAGGCCGGCGTCCTTGAGCGCGCGCATGTAGCGGCGCCGCAGGGCGGATGCGTCGATGTGCTCGCCGACGGCGTTCGGAGAGCGCCGGCGTGCTGGTGATGGTGAGCGGGGTCGTCGCGAGTAACACCCATCGGACGCTCGATGCCGATGAATTCCGCGGGTTCGCACTCGTCGACTCGGTCGCCCCGCTCGTCTTCATCAACGGCGCGGATACGAAGGCGGCGCAGATCTTCACCGTCGCCCACGAGCTGGCGCATATCCGGCTTGGGGGGTCCGCGCTCTCGAACCCCAGCCTCGGGGACGCCCGCGGCAACCAGGTCGAGCGCTGGTGCAACCAGGTCGCGGCTGAGGTGCTGGTGCCCTCGGCCTCGCGTCGCGAGAAGCTCGAACGTGACGAGGAGCTCCGCGACACGCTCGCCCGCCTCGCGCGCACCTACAAGGTCAGCACGCTGGTGATCCTGCGCCGCGTCTTCGATGCAGGAGGTCTGTCCTCGGACGACTACTGGAATGCGTTCCGCGACGAGCTCGCCCGGGTCGGCGAGATGAGCTCGCGCTCCGCGGGCGGCGGCGACTTCCACAACAGCCAGCCAAGCCGGGTCAGCAGGCGCTTCGCTAGGGCAGTGATCGCGGACACCCTCGAAGGTCGGACGCTCTATCGGGACGCATTCCGCCTGCTCGGGTTCAAGAAGGCCTCGACGTTCGAGGAGCTCGGGGAGCGACTCGGGGTCACGTGATGTATCCGCTCGACGCCAACGTCTTCATCCAGGCGAAGAACCTTCACTGTCATCTCGAGAGGAGGAGGCCAGGTGGAGCAACCGGGAGGCTACCGCCCCCAGTGCTCCTTGGCGAGCACCAGCTGCTCGGGCAGCGCCACCCGCGGCGTCGGCGAGGGGTCGGCGATCACCGAGACCGTCTCGGCGACGCTGCGCGTCACCGCATAGCGCTCCCCGCCCGCCTCGATCGCGACCTCGTCGTCGCCCGACTCGACGAGCGAGCCCTCGAGCCCCGGGCGCAGGCCGGCGTCCATCAGGTAGTGCAGCAGGTCCTCGGCCTCGTTCTCGAAGCGCAGCACGCGCACGTGAGCGCCCTCCTGGACGTCGGCGAGCGGGACGCCCTGCTCGCGGCGGCCGGTGAAGATCGGGTGGCCGTGCGGGCAGGTGCGCGCATCGCCGATCGCCTTGAGCATGCGCTCCTCCACGACTGGTGACATCCAGTGCTCGAGGCGCTCGGCCTCCTCGTGGACCTGGTCCCACGGGATGTCGAAGACGTCGGTCAGGA
>JBBSNQ010000391.1:0-1645 GCA_038232575.1 Solirubrobacterales bacterium
CCAAGGAGTATCTGCGCGGCGAGCACGGCCGCGGCGACCTGTTCATCGAGGACGCCGCCTTCTACTCGGAGCGTTCGATAGCGCTTCGCACCGCCACCGAGGTCGTCGAGCTCGACCTCGACCGCCGCGTGGCGGTGACTGCGCAGGGCGAGGAGGTGGGCTTCACCGCGTGCGTGCTGGCCACCGGCTCGGAGCCGGTGCGCCTGGCGGTGGCGGGCGGCGATCACGCGGACCTGCTCACCCTGCGCACGCTCGAGGACTCCGAGCGCCTCCAGGCCCAGGCCGCGCCCGGCGTCGCGGTGACCGTGGTGGGCTCCGGCTTCATCGGCTGCGAGGCGGCCGTCTCGCTCGCCCGGCGGGGCTCGAAGGTCACCCTCATAAGCGACGAGGAGCTCCCGCAGGCCGCACGCCTGGGAGAGGAGGTCGGCGAGATCATCCGTGGTTGGCTGACCGACGCCGGCGTCACGACCCGTCTCGGCGCTGCCGTGGAGGGCTTCGAGGACGGCGGGCGCTCGGTGCTCGTGTCCGGCGAGCGGCTGCCGAGCGACGTGACCCTGATTGCCGCGGGCGTGCGGCCGCGCGCGAGCCTCGCCGAAGGGGCCGGCCTGGAGGTCGAGCAGGGCCGCGTCCGCGTCGACGCCTCGATGCGCACGAGCCACGAGGGGCTGTTCGCCGTCGGCGACGTCGCCCTCGCGGAGCATCCGGTGGCGGGGCGCCGCCTCGCTGTCGAGCACTGGGGTGAGGCCCTCGCCCATGGCGAGGTCGCGGGCAGGGTCCTGGCCGGAGAGGATGTCCGCTGGGAGCAGGCGCCCGGCTTCTGGTCTCAGATCGGCGCCCGCATGCTGAAGCATGTGGCGTGGGGCGACGGTCACGACCATGTGCGAGTCGATCGCGGCGACGACGGCTCGTTAACCGCCTGGTACGGGCTCGAGGGCACCGTTGTGGGCGTGCTCTGCCACGAGCGCGACGACGACTACGAGCGCGGTCGCGAGCTGGTGGAAGGCCGGGAGGCGCTCCGATGAGCGGCGCCTACCGGCCTGCACCGCCGGCACCGGCGCTCGAGGCCTGCGTGGTCGTCCCGGCGCGCGACGAGGAACAGCGCATCGCCGGCTGTCTAGAGGCGCTCGCCACCCAGCGGGGTCTTGCGCCCGAGTCATGGGAGGTCCTGCTGGTGCTCGACGACTGCGGCGATCGAACCCACGAGGTGGCGCGCGCGACCGCCGCCCGCTACCCCGCGCTCACCCTTCACACGCTCGACGGCCCGGGCCGCGGATCGGGGGGAGCGCGCGCGCTCGGCATGGACGCCGCTTGCACCCGGCTGCTCTCGCTCGGACGCTCGGGTGGCCTGATCGCCTCCACCGATGCCGACACCCGGGTGACGCCCACCTGGCTCGCCCGTCAGCTCGAGCTGACGCGAGCGGGAGCGCGCGCGATCGGCGGGCGCATCGAGCTGTGCCCGGTCGAGCGCGAGGCGCTGCCGAGCACGGTGCTCGCCGGCCACACGGAGCGCTCCCGCAGGCGCTTCGCCCGGCTGCTGGCTGCGCAGGCGTCCGCCGGATCCGTGCACGACCACTGGCAGTTCAGCGGCGCGTCCATGGCGGTCACGGCCGAGACCTATACCGAGGTGGGCGGCCTCGGGGAGGGC
>JBBSNQ010000392.1:0-1637 GCA_038232575.1 Solirubrobacterales bacterium
GAGCGCGGGCAGGATGCCCTCGAGCGCCGCGACACGCCGGAAGGCCGCGAGCGCGTCGGCGTCGGTAACCGCCACGTAGCGCACGCGGCCGGAGTCGCGCAGCAGGGCATGCTCGGGGCCCGAGCCCGGATAGTCGAGCCCTGCCGAGATCGAATGCGCCTCGAGCACCTGGCCGTCGCCGTCCTGGAGGATCGACGACATCGCGCCGTGCAGCACACCCGTCCGGCCGCCGCTCAGCGACGCGCCGTGGCGTCCGGACTCGAGCCCCTCGCCGCCCGCCTCGACACCGATCATCTCGACCTCGTCGTCGTGAAAGGGGACGAACGCGCCGATCGCGTTCGAGCCTCCGCCGACGCAGGCGATTAAGCGGTCGGGCAGGCGGCCGGTGGCCTCGAGCACCTGCGCGCGCGCCTCATCCCCGATCACCCGCTGCAGGTCGCGCACAAGCGCCGGGTAGGGGGCCGGCCCGACCACCGAGCCGATCACGTAGTGGGTCGACCCGGACGAGCCCACCCAATCGCGAATCGCCGCGCTGACGGCCTCCTTGAGGGTGCGCGCGCCGATCTCGACCGGTGTCACCTCTGCGCCGAGCAGCCGCATGCGCTCGACGTTCGGCGCCTGCCGGCGCATGTCCTCGGTGCCCATGTAGACGACGCACTCGAGCCCGAGCAGCGCGCACGCGGTTGCGGTCGCGACGCCATGCTGGCCCGCGCCGGTCTCGGCGATCACGCGCCGCTTGCCCATGCGCCGCGCCAGCAGCACCTGGCCGAGCGCGTTGTTCAGCTTGTGCGCGCCGGTATGCAGCAGGTCCTCGCGCTTTAAGTAGACGGTGGCTCCTGCGGCCTCGGAGAGCCGCCTCGCCCGGTACAGCGGCGTCGGACGGCCGGCGTACTCGCGCAGCAGCGTGCCGAGCTCCTCCGTGAAGTCCGGATCCGCACGGGCGGCGAGCCACGCCTGCTCGAGCTCGTCGAGCGCCGGCACGAGCGTCTCCGGGACGTAGCGGCCGCCATAGGGACCGAAGCGGCGCTCGAGGGGCGCCTTCAAGCGACTACGCCTTCGTCCGCGCCGTGCTCGGCACGGGCATCGGCTGCCGCGACGGCGCCGAAGAACGCCCGCAGTCGCGCGGGATCCTTGCGCCCGGGCGCCGCCTCGGTGCCGCTCGCGGTGTCGACGGCGAACGGCTCCACCGCCCGGATCCCCTGCCCGACGTTGTCCGGCGTCAGGCCGCCGGAGAGAACGATCGGCACCGACCGGTCGTGCTCTCGCGCGAGCTCCCAGTCAAACGCCTCGCCCGTCCCGCCGAGCGCCCGGCGCGAGTGTGCGTCGAGCAGGTGGTAGTCGACGCGGTAGGGCCGCAGCTCCCGGATCGAGGCGGCGTCGCGCACCCGCCGCGCCTTCATCACCCTGCAGCCCGTCCGCCGTGCAGCCTCGCGACAGTAGGCGGGGCCCTCGTCCCCGTGCAGCTGGAGCAGCGAGAGGCTGCAGCGCTCGGCGATCCGCCCAAGGTCGTCGAGCGGAGCGTTCACGAAGACGCCGGCCAGCTCCACCCTGCGCCGCAGCCGGTCGGCGAGCCGCTCCGCGAGCGCCTCGTCGCACGCGCGCGGGCTCGGCGGATGGAAGATCAGCCCGAGCGCCCA
>JBBSNQ010000393.1:0-1636 GCA_038232575.1 Solirubrobacterales bacterium
GTCCCGGTCTACGTCGGGGGCACGGCTCTGATCATGCCCAAGGACCGCGGCCTCTCCCGGCGCGGCTCGGCGTCGGTTCGGTTCGGGCGACCGCTTGTGCCCTCGGGAGAGGAGGACCCTGCCCAGTTCCTCGAGCGCTTCCGCGAGGCGATGGCCGCGCTGGCGTCGCAGCGGCGCGCTGCGGCCTGAGCGTCGCGTTCAGCCGCTCCCGCTAACCGTCCTCGTCGCCCCGGCGCTCACGCTCTGCCTGCTCGCGCTTGCGCTCGGCCTCACACTCACGCCGAGCCTTGGCCGTCGGCTTTGCCTCGCACTCCGCTTTGGCCACGCATTCGCGCCTTGCCTTCGCCTTCGACTTGGTCTCCTCGCACCTGCGCTTGGCGCGGCGCAGCCGGGCGGCTACTCGCCTTTGCTCACGCTCCTGCTTCTGCCGCGCCGCACTCGTTCTCTCAGCCTCGCGGCGTACTCGCTGCTGGCTCTGCTGCTTAGAACTGCGCTCGCGCTCGGCCGCCTGCTCGCGCTCGGCCGCCCGCTTGCGTTCGGCGCTCGATGCCCCGCCACGTCGTCGGTCACGCTGCGACTGGCTGCGCTGGGTTCGATCGTCACAGGGCTTGCCCGACCGTGACGAGCCGCCACCGGAGCCCGAACGATCGCCGCCCGCCCCGGGTCGCTGTCCCGGCTGCTCGTTCTGCGCCTCGCGCGACCGCGCTCTCTGCGCGGATGTCTTTGACTGCCGATCAGGCTGCCGCTGCTCGCCTCCTTGCTGCCGCCGCTCGACCGAGGCCGGGCGGTCGCGGTCCCGCCCGCGAGCAGGCGTCTCTCGCTGGGGAGCAGCGCGGCCGGAATCCCGTTGTGGTTGATTCGACATCGGTGTGCCGTTGGGATTCATCCCCTGGTTGCGCGAGTCTCCAGGGGGGCAGGGACGGTCGTCGTTCTCCGCGGCCGAGCGCTCGTCGTCTCGCTTGGACTCGGCGGCCGCGCGGTCACGGCTTGCCTGGTCGGTTCCGCGCTCACGTACATGCCCGACACCCGCGGCCCCTCCTCCGAGCGCAAGCGTCGCCCCGACCGCGAGTGCGGCCTTGCCCGTCGATCCGCTCAGTACGCCAGCCGCTGTGGACGTTGTCGCCGCAGAGGCGGTCGCGCCCGCCGAGCTCGCGCCGCCAGAGCTCGCGCCTGCTGAGGACGCCGCCGAAGCTCCCGCCGCCTCGCCGCCGGCGCCACTGGCGCCGGCTCCCGCCTGCGAGCCTCCCGCTGCGAGCGCGCCGATGCCGCCTGCTCCGGCGCCCCCGCTTAGAAGGTCGCTCAGGATCTTGGCGGCGAGCGCGATCGGCAGCGGCGCGATCGCGCCGATATCGGATTCGCGCTGGCCGAGCAGCGCGCGGAACCCTTGGCACTGCTCGCAGCCGCGCAGATGCGCGCGCAACTTGCGCCCGCGCACGCGCCGGCCGTCGCCTTCGGAGAGCGCCCGCTGGACCTCTTCGTGGCTCATCTCACGGCCTTCCGCCTGCGCGTGGAGCGCGCTGCGCGCTTCGAAGACCGCCTGCTTCGCGGCGCCCGTCGAGGTCTCGAGCGCGGTGCCGATCTCCGCGAACCCGAGCCCACCGAGCTCGCGCATCACCAGTGCTCCGCGCTGGCGCAC
>JBBSNQ010000394.1:0-1635 GCA_038232575.1 Solirubrobacterales bacterium
GCATCGACGAAGCGCGACAGCACGAGCGCGGTGTCCCGGATCGACTCGCCGCGCGAGAGCTGCAGCTCGTCCCCGCGCAGGACCAGCGGGTGCCCACCGAGCTGGGCCACGCCCACCTCGAACGACACGCGCGTGCGGGTGGACGCCCGCTCGAACACGAGCGCCGCAGCCT
Organism: Solirubrobacterales bacterium; assembly: GCA_038232575.1. GTDB lineage: Bacteria > Actinomycetota > Thermoleophilia > Solirubrobacterales > Thermoleophilaceae > JACCZP01. The sequence continues at coordinate 173 of JBBSNQ010000394.1, forward strand.
TGCCCTGGAGGGCGTTCGAGGCGTGCCGGTCGGCTTTGAGCTCCGCGGCGCGGTCGAGCAGCGAGGCCAGCTCCGCGCTCGTAAGCTCGGCGCCGGTCAGGAAATGGCGAGTCACCCACGCATCCTATGTCCGGCGCTCTCCTGGAACCTCTTCCATGGGCGCGACGACCCACCGGACCCCCGCCTGCACACGCTGCGCTCGCGCCTGCTCGGACGGACCGAGCGGGGGGCCGCTCACGCCCAGGTCAATCGATCGCTGCAGGACGAGTTCGCCGGGGTGATCGACGGGCTCGAGTGGCGGGTCGCGCTGCTCCAGGAGGCGCCTCCGCGCTGGCTCGTGCCGCTCGCCCGCGCCTGCCGCGCGGGCGGCGTCTCGGTGCTCACCTCGCGCAACTCGCTGGCCTTTCTGCGCGCCGCATCGGCAGAGCGCAACCCCGATTTGATCGCCTCCAACGAGGGCGGCTCGAACATGGTCCTCGTCCGTGCTCCCGCGCGCATCGTCGAGTTCGAGCGGGTGACGCTCACCAAGCGCCCCGAACGGAGGCGGATGCTGCTGGCACGCGTGGAGTTGGAACCGGGTGTCCGGGTGGCCGTCGTCTGCTCGCACCTGTCGGTGCCGTCCACGGGTCGGGCGGCGGGCGAGGCGCTGCGCGGCGCCGAGCGGGCCGTCGAGTTCGCGGGCCACGACCCGCTGATCTTCGGCGGCGACCTGAACCTCCGCCCCGAAGATGAGCCGCGCCCGTTCGAGGAGCTGAGCAGCCGCTTCGGCCTGGCTCCCACGACCGGCCCGAAGGCGCTCGACCACCTGCTCGCGCGCGGGCTGGACGTGGTGTCCGCCCCGCGCCGGCTGGCGCCCGGCGCGCGCGAGGTGATCGATCGTGACGGGCTGCGCCTGCGTCTTTCCGACCACGATCCCGTCATTGCGACCTTTGGCGTGAGATAGTCCCTCTACAGCAGCGCACCACCTACCGTAGGAGGAGCGAAGAGATGGCCGACACCAGCCGCACCAGCAAAGCCAGAAAAGGCAGTTCGTCCTCCTCTCGGTCGGGCGCTGCCAAGTCGGGCGGCTCGACCGCGTCGACGCGCTCCAAGTCGACGTCTGCCTCGCCCTCAAAGTCCAGCTCTTCGAAGTCCAAGTCCTCGCGCTCGAGCACAGCGTCCTCGGGGGCCGGCTCGGCCTCGGCCGCCAAGCGCTCCGCCGCTGCCAAAAAGGCCGCGGCCACCAGGCGCGCCGCAGCCAACACGCGCTCGCGGGCGGCCAAGAAGGGCGCGTCCAAGAAGACCGCGGCCCAGCGCTCGGCGGCGGCGAAGAAGGCGGCCGATGCCCGCGCCTCCTCCGAGGGGCTCGACGTCTCCGCCAAGAGCGCTGCCGAGCTGCGCGACGCGCTGAGCAAGCGCCTGATCGATCCTCTCGGCCTGGTGATGCTCACCCGCGAGCGGATCGAGGAGGCGGTGGCCGACGC
>JBBSNQ010000395.1:0-1629 GCA_038232575.1 Solirubrobacterales bacterium
CGTCCGGCCCGCGGTAGATCCCGACCGGCACGATGTCCTCGACACCCTCGGCGCTCCAGTACCCCGCCATCTCGTCGGGGTCGCGCCGTGCCAGCGCCTCGAAGTAGCCGTGCGCGACCTGCTCGGCCGCCATTCCCCTCGTCTTCGACCCCGCCGCGCTCTTGCCTGCGCTCTTTGACTTGCTCGCGCCCTTCGGGGCAGTGGTGCCCCTGCTCTTGCTTGCGGTGCTCTTGGCGCCCTCGGTGCTCTTGGCGCCCTCCGTGCTCTTGGCGGCCGTCGTGCTCTTGGTCTTCGCAGCGCTCTTGCTCTTGGGCGTGCTCTTCGCCTTCGCCGGGCTCTTCGACTTTGCGGCGCCGCCGGACCTACCGGCGCCGTTTTCCTTGCTGGAGGCCATGCGGCGCACCCTAGCAAGCAGCCTGGAGCGCGGATGCGCAGTCCGCGGTGCCCTGGTCCCGAGCGCTCGGGCTCCGCGTGGTCAACGAAGAGCGGCTGCCAGCTCTGCGACGAGCTCCTCGACGGCCGCCGCTCCGCCCTCGTCCGCGGCACGGACGACGCGCGTCCCGACGATCACGCCGTCGGCGAGATCTGCGACCCGGCTCGCGTGCTCGGGCGCCGAGATCCCGAAGCCCACCGCGACCGGCACCGATGCCGCTGCGCGCACCCGCGCGACGGTGTCCGAGAGCTCGGGTGGAAGCTCCGCCCGCTCGCCCGTGGTGCCCGCAAGCGAGACGGTGTAGACGAAGCCCCGCGCGGTCGCGCCGATCTCGGCGAGCCGCCCGGCGGCGGCGTTGGGCGACGCGAGGGGGATGAGCGCAAGGCCGGCCGCATCGCACGCACCGCGCAGCGGCTCCGCCTCGTCGTAGGGGAGATCGGGCACGATCAGGCCGCTCGCGCCGGCTGCCACCGCACGCTCGGGAAAGCCGTGTGGTCCATCGGCGAGGACCGTGTTCGCGTACGCCATGAGCGCCACCGGCACCCGCTCGGAGACCGTGCGGCAGACGTCGAGCACTCCCTCGAGAGTCGCACCGGCGGCCAGCGCGCGGCTGCCGGCGTCGTGGATCACGGGGCCGTCGGCCAGCGGGTCGGAGAAGGGCACGCCGAGCTCGATCAGGTCGGCACCGCCCGACGCGCAGGCCTCGCCGATCTCCCGCGAGCTCGCCAGGTCGGGAAAGCCGCCCATCAGGTACGGCATGAGCGCCGCGCGCCTGCCGTGAGAGGCGAACGCCGCGGCGATCCGGTCGCTCACCCGCCGGCGCCCGCGTCCGCGCGGCCGGGGTCGCCATCCGGGCCGCCGCCCCCCCAGCCGAGCACCTCGGCGAGGTCCTTGTCGCCCCGCCCGGAGAGGATGAGCAAGTCAATGCCGCCCTCCCCTGGGCCCGGGCTGACGGAGCGCTCCTGGTCTGCAGAGTGCCCCAGGCCTCGGGGGCGCTCTTGGCCCGCGCGTCGCCCCGGGTTCGCGTGCAGCCACGCAAGCGCGTGCGCGGGCTCGAGCGCGGGCAGGATGCCCTCGAGCGCCGCGACACGCCGGAAGGCCGCGAGCGCGTCGGCGTCGGTAACCGCCACGTAGCGCACGCGGCCGGAGTCGCGCAGCAGGGCATGCTCGGGGCCCGAGCCCGGATAGTCGAGCCC
>JBBSNQ010000396.1:0-1622 GCA_038232575.1 Solirubrobacterales bacterium
AAGCAGCGTGGCGAGCACGCGCAGAAGCGTCGTCTTGCCCGCGCCGTTCGGACCGAGCACCGCGAGAGTCTGGCCCGCGCCGAGGGTGAGTGAGACGCCCGTCAGCGCGACTCGGTCGCCGTAGCGGCGCTCGAGCCCCTCGAGCACCACCGCCGGGGCCGCCGTCCCGGCCACGCTCCCAGGCGCCCCCGTGCCCGTCCCGGCCGCCGCGGCTGGCGCGGTCCTCGCTGCCGGCGCGGTTCTCGCGGCCCCCGCGGCCCGCTCACTCACGCTCGAGTGTCTGCGCGGCGTGGCGGAGGGTCGGCTCGAGGATCGGCCAGGACTCGCGCACTCCCTTCGGCGACCCCGGCAGGTTGATCACGAGCGTCCTGCCGCGCACGCCGCAGACGCCGCGGCTGAGGATGCCGAGCGGCGTGTGGCGCAGCGACTCGGCGCGGATCGCCTCGGCGAAGCCCGGGGCGTCGCGGTCGATCGCGTCGCGCGTTGCCTCCGGGGTCACGTCGTCGGGTGTCAGGCCGGTGCCGCCGCTCGTGAAGACGAAGCGCACTCCTTCCTCGTCCGCGAGCCGCGCGATCGTGCTGGCGATCGCCTCGCGATCGTCGGGCACGACCTCGTGGAGCACCTCGAGCCCAGCGGCGGTGCAGCGCTCGACGAGCTCCGGGCCCGAGACATCCTCTCCCTCCCCACGGGCAAGCGTCGTCGAGATCGTGAGCACGGCAGCCCGCACGGTCGGAGCTCAGGCGTCCTCGCGGCGCCAGTCGTGCCGGCCGCCGCTCTTCTCGACGAGGACCACGTCCGTGATCTCGACGCCGCGCTCCACCCCTTTGACCATGTCGTAGACGGTCAGCGCGGCGACCGAGCAGGCGGTCATCGCCTCCCTCTCGACGCCCGTCGGCGCGCGCGTGCGCGCCTCGGCCTCGACCGTGACCGCGCCGTCAAGCACGACCGCCCCGTCAAGCGCGCCGGCCTCCGCAGCCGCTGCCCCTTTTGCCGCCGCTGCCCCCTCCGGCTCGACGCGCGCGCGCACGTCGACGAACGAGAGCGGCAGCGGATGGCAGAGCGGGATCAGCTCCGCCGTGCGCTTGGCGGCCTGGATCCCGGCGATCCTCGCGGTGCCGAGCACGTCGCCCTTGGGCGCGTCGCCGGCGGCCACGATCGTCGCGGTGGCGGCTGACATGCGCACCGTCGCGCGCGCGACCGCGCGCCGGTCGGTGCTCGGCTTCTCGCCGACGTCGACCATACGCGCGCTGCCGTGCTCGTCGAGATGTGAGAGCTCGCCGATCGCCGCGCCTCAGGCCGGCACGGCGGTGCGCTGCGCGTCGGCGATCAGGTCGCGGACGGTCTCTTCGTCGCCGCTTCGCAACAGCGCGATCGGATCAGGATCGCCGTTGACGATCGACTCGAAGAACGCCTTGCGGTCCTGGTAGGTGGCGAGCGTCCCCTTGGCCCAGCCGCGAGCCTCGTTGAGCAGCTCCGCCAGGCGCGCATAGGGCTCGCCGTACTCCTCGGCGATCTCGCGCTTCATGCGCTTGGCGAGCGCCGGGCTCGCGCCCGCGGTGGAGACCGCGACCGAGATCGGCCCGGCGCGGAAGATCGCCGGAAGGATGAAGTTGCACAGCGGC
>JBBSNQ010000397.1:0-1607 GCA_038232575.1 Solirubrobacterales bacterium
CGGGCGCCGTCTGTCCATACGCTCGCGCCACTCGTCGAGCTCTGCCAGCTGTCGCGCTTCGTGCTCTGTTGCGAAAGGGAAGATCATTAGGACATACAATGGGTATCGGTTTCGGCTTCAACTTTAGCGCAACCGAATACGCAATCTATTCAACAAACAACTGAGGAATGAAGCGGGGATTCGTCACGGCGGCCCCGAAGCGTCTGCCTCAGTACGCGAGCAGCTCGACGCGGTAGCCGTCGGGATCGGCGACCTGCACGCGTACCGTCGTGCCACCGGCGTCCTCCCACTCGATCTCCCTCACGCCGGCCGCGTGCAGGCGCTCCCGGGCCGCACGCACCTCGCCGATGGCCGCCAACTGGAAGCCGAAGTGGTTGCCGGGCGGCAGCGCCTCGGGCGGCTCGCCCTCGATCAGCGCGAGCAGGCCTCCGTCGGGCCCACTCAGGATGAGCAGCTCGTCGTCATCGTGGACGCGGTCGACAAGTCCGAAGTGCTCGCCGTAGAAGGCCGCCGAGCGCTCGCGGTCGGCGACGGTCAGCGCGACGTGGTTGAGCGCCACGCGGCGGTCACTCGCCCTTCGGGGTCCAGCGAAACGTCGTGGCCGCGACGACGAAGCCGGCGAGGCCCCAGGCCGCGAGTATCCCCAGGTGACCCCACGCGATGCCCGCGCCTGTCGCCAGCGGGTCGAAGGCCTCGAACAGCGCCTCGGCGAGGTGCTTGATCGGAAACGCCTCCGCGAGCGTGGTCAGCCAGGCGGGTGCGTCGTCGGTCGGGAAAAACAGCCCCGAGACGAAGTAGAGCGGCAGCACGACCGCGTTGACGACCGGTGGCGCGGCGTCCTCGTTGGGGATGACCGTCGAGAAGGCGAAGCCCAGGCAGCAGAACGCGGCCGCGCCGACGAGCAGGGAGAGGACGACGCCGGGCGCCGTCGACCCCGGCAGGCTGACTCCGTAGGCGACCCGGCCGACCGCGAGCAGCACGACCGTCAGCGCCGCCGCGAGCGCGAACGCGGTCGCCACGCGCCCGGCGATGAAGGCGGGGATCGGCAGCGGGGTTCCGCGGATGCGCTTGAGCTGGCGGTTCTCGCGCTCGATCGTGAGGCCGATCGCGAGGTTGACGAAGGTCGTCGAGACGATCCCGAGCGCGATCAGGCCGGGCACGTAGTAGGTCGAAGTCTTGATGCCCCCGCGCGACTCGATCGTCTCGTTGCCGAAGATCGTCGCGAAGATGACCAGGAACAGCACCGGCAGCAGCAGGCTGAAGAAGACCACCGGCGGGTTGCGCAGCGAGGCCCGCCCCTGGAAGGCCGCCTGGCGCAGAGCGAGCCCCACCATGCTCACGACCCCGGGGCCCCCGGCTGCTCGCCCGTCGCTGTCTGCGCGCGGCCCTCCTGGCTCTCGGTCAGCTCCAGGTACACATCCTCGAGCGTGGGGCGCTCGACCTCGAGGCCGCCCAGCTCGCGCCCGTGCTCGAGCGCCCAGCGGGTGTGCGCGTGCTGCGGCTCGAGCGGCCGCTCGCACGCCGCCCGCGCGACGCCGTCGCGCTCCGTCGCGGGGATCGGCAGCTCGTCGAGCGCAACCCCCGCCGGCAGCCGGAAGCGGATCACC
>JBBSNQ010000398.1:0-1607 GCA_038232575.1 Solirubrobacterales bacterium
CCGCGCGACCTCGCCGCGACGCTGGCCTGGCCGGGCACGTGGAGGATGGGGCGCCGGTGGTGGCGCACCGGCCTACGCGAGATCCACCACGCGGCCAGGCCCTCGGCGCTCGCTGCCGAGGCGGCGCGGTTCGTGCCCGAGCTACGGCGCGAGGACCTCGAGCCGGCGTTCGCCGGAGTTCGCGCCCAGGCCCTCGCTCGCGACGGGCGCCTGATCGACGACTTCGTGTTCACCGAGACGGAGGGCGCGCTGCACGTACGCAACGCGCCCTCGCCCGCGGCGACCGCATCGCTCGCGATCGCGCGCGAGATCGTGGACCGGCTCGGCTGGGCTGGCCGCTGACGACGAGGGTGAAGCGCGGCATCGGTCCGGTGCCTCCTCGGCGTGGCCGCGACGCTCGCCGTCGCCGAGCCGGCGGAGGCGGGGTCGGAGCGGTCTAGGCGGTGCGCGTGCCGGCCTCGGGTACACGCGTGCCGGCGGCCTCGTCGGCGAGCCCGAGCGCGCCCAGGGCGCGAGCGAATCGCGACCCGGGGCTCTGAGTCGCCACCGCGAGCGCGTCCTCGATGGTGTCGACGTCGCGCAGGTGCTCGAGCTCCTCGACGCGCAGGCCGAGCTCGTCGAGCCGCGCGCGCTGGGACGCGCCGGTGTCCTCAGCGCTCATGGGGACGCCGTCGAAGACCCGCTCGTCGGGGCGGCGCAGGCCGATCGCCCAGTAGCCGCCGTCGGGAGCGCGCCCGAGCACCGCATCGACGCCGGGACGCTCGAGCGCCGCCATCCCGCGCTCGACGTGCGCAGGCTCCAGCTGAGGGGTGTCCATCCCGACCAGGAAAGCGGGCTCTCCCACCGCCGCGAACGCCCCGGCGAGGCGGTCCCCGAGACCGCCGGATCGCTGGGGGTGGACCTCGAAACCGTCCGGCACCCAGTCGCCCGGTGTGCCCTCGAGCACGAGCAGGCGCCGCCGCACGCCCGCTACCCCGGCCACGGCCGCGAGCGTGTCCGCGAGCGCCGCCTCGGCGATTCCCGCCGCCTGCTCGGGCGTGCAGGGGGGACTCAGGCGCGTCTTCGAGCGGCCGGGCACCGGCGCCTTGGCGATGACCACGAGCGCGGTGGCCCGCGAACCGCTCATCGCAGCGCCGCCGCCATGTCGCGCACGGTGCGCGCGGTGCCGCGGACCGTGCCCGTGACCTTCGAGCGCCCGCCGCCGCGCGTCGAATAGTCGACCGGGACCTCGCGCACGCGCCACCCTTCGCTGGTCGCGCGCAGGACCATCTCGAGCGGCCAGCCGAAGCGGCGGTCGCGCAGGCCGAGGGCGAGCAGGTCGGCGCGCCGGGCGCAGCGCATCGGCCCGATGTCCGAGAGACGGATCCCACTGCGCCGGCGCAGCTCGAAGGTGAGCGCCCTGTTGGCCAGGCGGGCGTGCAGCGGCCAGGCGCCTCGCGCCGCCTGCCGCGAGCCGAGCACGAGGTCGGCCTCGCCGGCGAGCACGGGGCCGGCGACGCGCAGCAGGTCGGCCGGGTCGAAGGAGCCATCGCAGTCCATGAAGCAGACGAGCTCCGTGCTGGCCGCGCTGAGGCCGGCGAAGCACGCGGCCCCGAAGCCGCGCTGCG
>JBBSNQ010000399.1:0-1605 GCA_038232575.1 Solirubrobacterales bacterium
CGCCATCGGCCTCCGGGATCGACAGCGAGCCGGGACCGAAGAGAGCCTCGAGCACGTCCTCGGCGCCGAGTACCACCTGCGCGCCGTCGCGCAGCAGGCGGTTGCTACCGACGCTGCGCAAGGACGTGACGCGGCCGGGCACGACGCCGACGTCCGCGCCGATCTGCTCGGCGAATGCGGCGGTGATCAACGAGCCGGAAGCCTCAGCCGCCTCGACGATCACCGTCAGGTTCGCAAGCCCAGCCATGATGCGGTTGCGCGCGGGAAAGCTCCAGCGGAACGGACGCGTGCCCGGCGGGAGCTCGGCGATCACGGCTCCTCGCTCGCGGACGCGCTCGTGCAGGCCGCGATGGCGGCGTGGGTAGGCGACGTCGGGTCCGCATGCAAGCACAGCGAGCGGCTCTCCGCCCCCGTCGAGAACTCCCCGGTGCACGGCGGCGTCGACGCCCAGGGCCAGGCCGCTGACCACGGCGACGCGCGCCGCACCAAGGCAGCGACCGAGCTCGTAGGCGACCTCGAGCGCGTAGGGAGAGGCGTGACGCGAGCCCACGACGGTGACCGCGGGCGTCGCGATCAGCTCGGCGAGCCGATCGGTTCCGCCTGTGCAGTAGAGGGCAACCGGGGGGTCCGCTAGCCGGTGAAGGCTCGCCGGATAGGCCTCCGCGTGGCCGCACAGCGCCTCCACCCGAGCAGCGTCCAGTCGAGCGATCGCTGCACGGCGGTCGAAGCGCTCGAGGAAGCGTCGCGCAGCCGGCGCACTCGACCCCGCGACCGCCTCGATCAAGTCGTGCTCGGAGAGCGCGAGCAGCCCGGGCACCCGCCTGTCGGGGCGGTCGAGCAGCGCCGCGATGCGCGGTGCGAGATGAGCCACGAGCTCACTTCGCCGCAGGCAGTCGGCGCAGACGTCGCAGGCCATCGGACCCAGCTCAGGCCACCGCGGCGGCGGTGGCGCCGGAGCGGAAGGCAAGCGCCTCGTCGAGATGGGCCGGCTCGATGCGCTCCCGTCCAGCGAGATCAGCCACCGTGCGTGCGAGCCTCAGGACGCCGTCGTGCCCGCGCGCGGTGAGCGGACGCCCCGCGCCCCGCTCGAACAGCTGCGTACGGGCCGCAGGCGCCAGGCGCGAGCGCCGCCGCGTGAGCCTGGCATCCATCGCCGCGTTGCAGAGCGCCCCGGTCCCCCGCAACCGCCGGCGCTGAGCCTCGCGCGCAAGGAGGACGCGCTCCCGGACGCTCGCGGAATCCTCGGGCGAGCCCCCCGTACCGGGGGCGAGCATCGAGGACGAGACCGGCTCGAGCATGCAGACGATGTCGATCCGATCGAGCAACGGGCCGCTCAAACGCCGTGCGTAGCGCGCACGCTCGCCCTCCGTGCACGTGCACTCCTCTCGTGAGCGCGCACAGGGGCAGGCGTTGCACGCGCCGACGAGCATGGTCGCAGCCGGGAAAAGGATCGATCGCTGGCCTCTCACGATCTCCGCCCAGCCGCTCTCGAGCGGCTGGCGCAGCGCCTCGAGCGCCGTGCGCGAGAGCTCGGGGAGCTCGTCGAGGAACAGCACTCCACGATGGGCGAGCGATATCTCGCCCGGACGCGGGCTCGAGCCTCCG
>JBBSNQ010000400.1:0-1600 GCA_038232575.1 Solirubrobacterales bacterium
CGCTCGACGAGCTGCTCGCGCTCGCGGCGGCCGGCATCGAGCGCCTGGAGGCAGCCCAGCGCGCCGTCCTCGACGCGCCCGGCGCCTGACCGGGCGCGCGCGGTGCGGCTCGTGCTCGCCACCCGCAACCCCCACAAGCTGCGCGAGCTGGGGCCGCTGCTGGCGCCGCACGAGCTCGAGCCGCTGCCGGAGTCGGTGCAGCTGCCACCAGAGGCCGGCGCGACCTTCGCCGAGAACGCGCTCGCCAAGGCCCGCACCGCCGCCGCGGCGACCGGCTCGCCGGCGGTCGCCGACGACTCCGGCATCGTCGCTGCGGCGCTCGGCGGCGCGCCCGGCGTGCGCTCGGCCCGCTACGCGGGCGAGGACGCAACCGACGAGCGCAACCTCGCGAAGCTGCTGGCCGCGGTGCCGCCCGGCGGCGACACGCGCGTCGCCTACGTCTGCGCGCTCGCGCTGGTGTGGCCGGACGGGGCCGAGCAGATCGTCGAAGGTCGCTGCGAGGGCAACCTGTCCCATGCGCCGCGCGGGACCGGCGGCTTCGGCTACGACCCCGCCTTCGTTCCTCTCGAGGACGAGAGCGCCCGCACGATGGCGCAGCTCGCGCCCGGCGAGAAGGATGCGATCAGCCATCGCGGGCGGGCGGCGCGAGCTCTCGCCGAGCGGATAGCGCAGGCCGGCCGGTCAGCCCCCCACGCCTCGGCGACCGCGTGATCGGCCCGGCACGGGCCGTAGGTCCGGCCGCGCAGGCGCCATCGAAGACGCGCGCCGCGGGGCTCTCGATCGCCTCCAACGCGACGCTCGTGGGCCTCAAGCTCGCCGCCGGCGCGATCACCGGCTCGATCGCGATCATCACCGAGGCCGTCCACTCGAGCGTCGACCTCCTCGCCTCGGTGATCGCCTACGTCTCGGTCCGCAAGGCCGACCAGCCGGCCGACGCCGACCACCCCTACGGCCACGAGAAGATCGAGAACCTCGCCGCGACGATCGAGGGGATGCTGATCCTCGTCGGCGCCGGGATCATCGTCTTCGAGTCGGTCCGGCGGCTGGTCGACGTCCCGGCTGTCGAGTCCCTCGGCGTCGGCATCGCGGTGATCGGCTTCTCGACGGTCGCCAACCTCGCGGTCTCGTCCTACCTCTACCGCCGGGCGCGGCTGACCGAGTCGCCCGCGCTCGAGGGCGACGCCGCGCACCTGCGCACCGACGCCGCCACCTCCGCCGGGGTACTCGTCGCGCTGGTGCTCGTCGAGGTGACCGGGATCGAGGTGCTCGACCCCGTGACCGCGCTGCTCGTCGCCGTGGCGATCGTCGCGGCCGGCATCCGCATCATCTCGCGCTCTTCGCGCGTGCTCGTCGACGAGGCGCTGCCCGACGCCGAGCTCGCCGAGGTCCGCGCGGCGATCGACGCCTACGGCGCGCCCGAGGTCGTCGGCTTCCACAAGCTGCGCGCCCGGCGGGCCGGCAGCCGCCGCGACGTCGACCTGCACGTCCAGTTCGCCGAGGGGACGTCGCTGCGCCGCGCCCACGATGTCTCGCACGAGCTGCAGGCCGCGATCGGCGCGCGCCTGCGCGGGACGCATGTGCTGATCCACCTCGAGCCGTC
>JBBSNQ010000401.1:0-1598 GCA_038232575.1 Solirubrobacterales bacterium
CGCCCGTCGCGGCGCCGGCGAAGCCCGCGCCCTGAAGGCACGAGAGCGGGAGCACCCAGGAGAGGTAGGAGTCCGTGGGGAAGCCCTCCAGTCCCGTCAGGCGACTGAACTGCCCGCTCATCCCGAGCAGGAAGACCACAGGCGCGACCGTGGCCGGCAGCAGCGCGCCGCGGACGCGCAGGACCTCGTTGAGCGACCGGCGCCAGAGCGCGGAGATGACCAGCAGCGACGGGGAGCGGGCGAGCGCGGTCATTGGGTGCGCAGCCGCTCCCTGAGCGCGAGCGTGGCCAGCAGGGTCGTCGCGACCGCGAGCGCCGCGGCCGCTGCCAGCCCCGCCCATGCATCTCCGAGGGTCGGGTCGTCCGCCAGCAGCGCGCGGACGGCTTCCACGATGTAGGTCAGCGGGTTGTAGGCGGAGGCGTCGCGCAGCACGGGCGCGAGCAGCTCCTGCGGAAAGAACGCGGGGGCCGTGAAGAGCAGGACGAAGACGAAGGGGAAGATGCTCTGCAGCAGCGACAGGGAGCCCGTGCGCAGCGCGATCGCCGCGGCGATGCCGCCGATCCCGACCGCGGTCAGCGCACCGAGGCCCACCGTGGCCACCAGGCCGCCGAGCCCGCCGGGGTAGCGCGCGCCGAAGATCGCCGCTACGCCGAGGAAGAACGAGACCTGAAGCGCGGCGAGCCCGACCGTGCCCGCGAGGCGCCCGAGGACGAGGCTCGCGCGGTGCACGGGCGCGGCGAGGAGCCGGTCGAAGAAGCCACCCTCGATGTCGGCCGCAAAGGCGATGCCCGTGGTCAGCCCGGCCAGCAGCGTCCCCTGGATGATCGTTCCCGGCACGACGAAGCCGAGGTAGGAGGTGATCTCGGGGAACCCGCGCAGCCCCTGCGCGGCGCTCGTGCCGCTCGCGATCACTGCGAGGAGCATGAGCGGGAGCACGAACGTCGGCATCAGCAGCTGCGCGCGGCGAAACTGGACGCTGAGCGCCCGGCGGCCGAGAGCGGCCACGACCCGACCCTCGCGCGCGAGCCCGGCGGCGCTCAAGCCGCGGAGCTCTCGGTGGCGGCGCCCTCCAGCGTCGAGCCGGTGACGGCCGCGAAGACGTCGTCGAGCGAGGGGTTCTCGACCTCGACGGACTCGACCTGGACGCCGGCCGCCTGAAGCGCCTGGACGGCGGGCGCGATCGCGCCCTTGCCGGCGCCCGAGCGCAGCGCCAGCCGGGTGAGCGCCTGCGGGCTCGGCGGCTCGAGCGTGCCGAGGCCGGCGAGCGCCTCCCGGGCGCGCGGCGCGGCGTCGGGATCGGTCAGCTCGATGTGCAGCGTCGGCTCGCCCACGTGCGCCTTTAAGTCCTTGGGCGTGCCCTCCGCGACGAGCCGGCCGCCCGCGATGATCCCCACCCGGTCGGCGAGCTGCTCGGCCTCCTCGAGGTACTGGGTGGTCAGGAAGACGGTGGTGCCCTCGTCGTTGAGGCTGCGCACCTCGCGCCACAGCGCCGCGCGGCTCGTCGGGTCGAGGCCCGTCGTCGGCTCATCGAGGAAGAGCACGACCGGGCGATGGACGAGCGCCAGCGCGAGGTCGAGCCGCCGCCGCATGCCGCCCGA
>JBBSNQ010000402.1:0-1592 GCA_038232575.1 Solirubrobacterales bacterium
ACCGGAAAGCGACGCGCGCGATGCGCTCGATCTCGGCCACGCTGTAGGCGCAGTCGTCGTGGGCGGTGTCGCCCTCGCGGCCCGAGTCGCCGAAGTAGATCCCGCCGGTCAGCTCGCGCACGACAAGCAGGTCGGTCCCCTCGATCCGCTCGCGCTTGAGCGGGCTCGCGTCGAGCAGGGCCGGGCTCGGGCGCACGGGGCGCAGGTTGGCGAACAGGCCGAGCTGCCTGCGCAGGCCGAGCAGGCCCTGCTCGGGGCGCGGGGCGGAGGGGTCGCGGGCGACGGCAGCGTCCCACCGCGGTCCCCCGACGGCGCCGAGCAGCACCGCATCGGCCGATCGGCAGGCGTCGAGCGTCTCGTCGGTCAGCGCGACGCCGTGGGCGTCGATCGAGGCGCCCCCGATCGTGTGCTCGTGGAGGTCGAAGTCACCGAGCTCCGGGAGCACGCGGGCGGCGGCGGCCATGATCTCGGGGCCGATCCCGTCGCCGGGCAGGGTGACGATGCGCGAGGACACGGGCCAAGACCGTAGCGGCGCTCGCCCGGCGGCGGATTGGCGCGGATGCCGCGTCCCCCCTCTCCGGAGCGTCTGAGGTAGCGTCATGCCGTGCCGTCCAAGACAGGGACGCCTGGCAACAAGCGCCGTCCTTCGGGGCGCGCGCTCCGTCGCCAGATGGTCGAGCAGCTGGAAGGCGACGGCTGCCTGACGAGTCCCGTCGTAGGCCGCGCTTTCCGGTCCGTGCCGCGCGAGCGCTTCCTCTCCGAGATCGCCGAGCGCGAGGGACTCGAACGCGTCTATCAGGACCAGGCGATCGTCACCGCCAAGGACGAGCGCGGCATCCCGGCGAGCTCCTCCTCACAGCCGTCGATGATGGCCTCGATGCTCGAGCAGCTCGACCTGCGCCCGGGCCAGCGCGTACTCGAGATCGGCGCCGGCACCGGCTACAACGCCGCTCTGCTGGCGAGGATCGTCGGCGCGCGCGGTGAAGTGACCTCCGTCGAGCTCGACCCGGCCACAGCGCGCGGCGCGCGGCGGGGGCTCGCGAGCGTCAAGTCACCGGCCAGAGTGGTACGAGGCGACGGTCACGGGGGCTGGGTGGAGAGGCGCTTCGCCGGCTTTCGCAGGCGCGCAGGCAGCGGCTGCTCTCACTGGCGCTCTCCGAGGCGCGCAAGCGCGCGCTCGGCCTGCGCGCCCCGCGTCCAGCCCTCGCTCTCTACCTGGCGATCGAGGCCCCCGAGGACAGGTTCGTCGGGGGCTGGTCGCGGCCGGGGGTCATCAGCAGGCACGGTGACGGGCTTGCGCTGCTGGCCGGCGGAGAGCGGACGTTTTCCCGGATCGAGTCCTACGGCAACCGGGGAGCCGAGCGGCTGCTGCTCGAGCTGATCGAGGGCTGGAGGCGGCGCGGGCGTCCGGCCGGCGAGGACCTTCGGGTGCAGGTGAGCTTCCGGGGAAGGGCTCGCTCCAGAGCCCGCCTGAGTTGGGATCCGTAGCGGACAGGGGCCGTTCGAAGACCTGACCGCGCTCCCCCGGGTGGATGCCCGTCAGCCGATCACGGCACAGGAGGCCCCGAAGCGGCGGAAGTCCTCATCGCGGG
>JBBSNQ010000403.1:0-1591 GCA_038232575.1 Solirubrobacterales bacterium
CCTCCTCGCTCTCCCTCTCCGAACCCCGCTCGAGATATGTCGGGCTCGCTATCAGGAACACGCCGAGCACGACGAAGGCGAACAGCAGCAGCACCCCGAGCGCGAGCGTGACGGGATGCGTCGAGCTGAGCATCAGGCCGGCGCCCAGCGCAAACGCCGCGACCGTCGCCAGCAGCAGTGGCGGGAATCCACGCACGATCAGGCTCCTCGGACCAGGCGTGGCACGCTCAACCGCCCGACCGATCCTCGGCCGCCCCCAGCGGGTGGAACTCCTTGTCGAGCTTGCCCTGGAGGACGAGCCGGAAGAGGAGCCAGAGCGCCGGGGCGAGCAGGAGCGATCCCGCGACGACGCTGACGAGCAGCGCGATCAGGGTCGCATCGCCGGCCGCGGCCTGATCGAGCGTGAGCGCGCCGGGCAGGATCTCCGGGCTCTGCGCGAGCGCCCAGCCGACGACGATCGAGCCGGCCGCGATCGGGGCGCTCCAGCGAGCCCACCCAAAGCGCCCGCGCCACTCGAATGCAAGCGTCGCGATCCCGGCGAGCCCCGAGACGCAGACGAGCACGAGGCCGGGGCCCGAGGTGAGGCCGTCGAAGAGCTCCGGGGCATCCGCGCGGAGCACCACGAGCCCGGCGAGCGCGAGCGCGCCCGCGGCCACCCCCGAGCCGAGCGCCCGCGCGCGGAAGGCCCGCACCAGGTCGGGCAAGCCGCGCCGCTCGGAGTCGGCGCCCATGAACACGGCGGCCAGGTGCGCGCCGACGACCACGGTGATCGCCCCGAGCGTCGCGGAGGTCGGGTTCCACCAGCTCGTCAGCGGATCGCCGGCGGCGTTGCCCACCGGCACCCGGCCCGAGGCGATCCCGCCGACGACGCTCCCCAGAGCGAACGGGACGAGCAGCGAGGCGAGCGCGAACGCGGCGCCGAGCAGGCGCGCCTCGGCGATCGTCGCCGCCTCGCCGCGCAGGGCGAAGGCGACGCCGCGGAAGACGATCCCGAGCGCCGCCGCAAACAGCGGGACGTAGAGAGTCGAGAGGACCGAGCCGAAGGCGACCGGGAACGCTGTCCAGAAGACGGCCAGCACGAAGATCAGCCAGACGTGGTTGGCCTCCCAGACGGGGCTCATCGCCACCTGGACCATCCCGCGCACGCGCGCGCCGCGCCGAGCCCCGCCCGCGGTCAGGTCCCAGAAGCCGGAGCCGAAGTCCGCGCCGGCGAGCACCAGATAGGCGCTCAGTCCCACGATCATCACCGCCACCGCCAGCTCGGGAAGCATCAGCGGTCGCCCTCGAGCGGCTCCCTGCCGAGGCGGCGCAGCATCACGAACGCGACCACTCCCAGCGAGGCATAGACAGCAGCGAGCATCCCGTAGCCGACCGGGATCCCGCTCGCCCCGGTCACCGCCTGCGAGGTTCGCATGACCTCGTAGACGACCCACGGCTGGCGGCCGACCTCCGTCGTAACCCAGCCCGCGATCAGCGCCACGACCGACAGCGGCGCCGCCGCGACGACCGCGCGGTAGAACCAGCGCGAGCGCGGCAGCCGCCGCCTGCGCCACCAGACGAACAGGTAGAAGGCGCCGAGCGTCGCCAGGCC
>JBBSNQ010000404.1:0-1585 GCA_038232575.1 Solirubrobacterales bacterium
CCTCGACACCCCGTCCCCGTTCGACCGCGCCCCGCACCTCGACCGTGCAGCCCGCGACGATCACGAGGTAGAACTGGCCGAGCTGCGCGATCACGGCGACTCGATGATTCCCCCCGATGCCGAGGACTTCGCCGTCAACGTCGAGCAGTACGCGCGCCCTGCCTGGCTCGAGCAGGCGCTCGCGGAGGCGCTCGCGGGGTCCGCCGCCTATCCCGACGAGCGCGAGGCCGTCGAGGCGGTCGCCCGTCGCCACGGCCGCGGCACCGACGAAGTGGTGCTGCTGAACGGCGGCAACGAGGCCTTCCCGCTGATCGCGGCCGCGCTGCGGCCCCGGCGCGCCGTGTGCGTGCACCCCTCCTTCACCGAGCCGGAGGCAGCTCTGCGCGCGCAGGGCCACCGCGTCGAACGGGCCTTTCGCCGCGCGCACGACTTTGCGCTCGATCCCGCGGCGGTGCGCGGCGACGCCGACCTGGTCGTGACGACGAACCCCAACAATCCGTCCGGCGCGCTCGACAGCGCCGGCACCCTGGCCGCGCTCACCCGCCCTGGCCGCACGCTCGTGGTAGACGAGGCCTTCATGGACTTCGTGCCCGGCGAGCCGGAGAGCCTCGCCGGGCGCGCGGACCTGCCGGGCCTCGTCGTCGTGCGCAGCTTGACGAAGCTCTGGTCGCTCGCCGGCGTGCGCGCGGGCTACCTGCTCGCGCCCGCGCAGCTCGCCGACCTGCTGCGCCGGGTGCGCCCGTCATGGAACGTAAACGCCCTCGCACTCGCGGCCATCCGCGCCTGCTCGATCCGGCCCGGAGCCGCAAACGCGGTGATCGAGCGGGTGGCCCACGCCCGCGAGGCGCTGCGCGCCGAGCTCGGGCGGCTGTCCGGAGTCGAGACCTGGCCGTCGGCGGCGAACTTCCTGCTCGCGCGGGTCGCGAAGGGCGAGCAGGTGCACGAGCGACTGCTCGAGCGCGGCATCGCTGTGCGCCCGGCGCGCACGTTCCCGGGACTGACCCCTGACCATCTGCGGCTGACGGTCCGCGACCCGGCCGCCAACGCGCGCCTCGTCTCGGCACTCGAGGAAGCCAGCGCGTGAGGGTGTCCCTCTCAGACGGCGCGCTGCTCGCAGAGCTCGACGACGAGCGGCGCTGCCTCTCCTCCGCGGTGCTCGGCGGCGGGCTCGCAAGCATGCGCACGTGGCTCGACCTGCAGGTGCCAGCCGACTACGCGCGCACCGATCCCGACGTTCACCTCGCCGAGCGCGCGGCGGGCCTCCGCGGTCCGGTGGTCGGCATGCTGACCGCGTTCGACGTGGCCCGCTACACAAGCGGGTCGCGTGGGAGCGCGCGAGCGCTCGCGACCGTCGGCATCGCCCATCCGCTCGCCGCGGCGGGCCGGCGCCCGCGAGCGGTGCCCGCTCCCCCGCAGCGCCCCGGGACGATCAAGCCCCCGCAGCGCCCCGGGACGATCAACGTCCTCGCCCTCGTCGACGTGCCGCTGACCGACGCAGGGCTCGCCGGAGCCCTCACGACCGCCGTCGAGGCCAAGGTGCAGGCGCTGGCCGACGCCGGAATTCTCGCCCGAAACGCGAATGGCC
>JBBSNQ010000405.1:0-1581 GCA_038232575.1 Solirubrobacterales bacterium
CTCTACCTCGGCGGAGGCGTGCTCGGGCCGGAGGACGGCTCGCTCGCGCTGCTCGCGGGCTCCTGCCTCGGCGGCGGCACGACGATCAACTACCAGAACTGCCTGCGCACGCCCGAGCGCATCCTCGCGGAGTGGGCGCGGCACGGCCTCGACGGGCTCGACTCGCCCGACTACGAGCGCCACCTCGACGCGATCTGGAGCCGCATGCAGGTCGGCTCCGAGGCGACGAGCCACAACGAGACCCACCGCCGTCTCAACGCGGCGCTCGAGGAGCTCGGCCTCGGATGGCAGGACATAACGCGCAACGCGGACCCCGCGCTCGAGGACCCGCACCGCAGCGGCTTCTCCTACGCGGGCGACCAGACCGGCGCGCGCCAGGGCACGCTCAAGACGTTCCTCCAGGACGCCGCCGACGCCGGCGCCCGCTTCGTCGTCGGCGCGCGCGCGGAGCGCATCACGCACGAGGGCGGCAGGGCAACGGGCGTCGAGGCGGTCGTCGAGCACGAGGACGGCTCCGCGACAGAGCTCACGGTCGAGGCGCCGACGGTCGTCGTCGCCTGCGGCTCGGTCGAGGCGCCGGCGCTGCTCCTGCGATCGGGGATCGGCGGGCCGGCTGTGGGACGCCACTTGCGCGTGCAGCCGGCCGCGATCGTGCTGGGCGTCTACGAGGAGCCGATCGAGGGCTGGGACGGCCAGATCCAGTCGTCGGTCTCGCACGCGCTCGCGGACGTCGAGGGCGACTGGGGCTTCGTGATCGAGGGGACCTACATGGGGCCGTCGCTGTTCGCGGCCTCCTTTCCCTGGATCGACGGGCGCCAGCACAAGCAGGAGTACGCGCGCCAGTTCCGCTTCACGGCCCCCTTCATTACCGTGCAGCGCGACCACGGCGAGGGTGAGGTCGTGCTCGACAGCGAGGGGCGGGCGCTCGTGCGCTGGTCGCTCACCGACGAGCTCGACCGGCGGCTGTTCGTGCGCGCCCAGCGCGAGCTCTGCCGGCTCCACCGCGCGGCTGGTGCGCGCCAGATCTACACGATGCACGCTCAGCCGACGCGCTGGCACGAGGGCGAGGACTTCGAGTCCTTTCTCGACTCGGTCGAGCAGGGTTCCTACGACGCGAACGACGTGGGGGTCTTCTCCGCGCACCAGCTCGGCTCGTGCCGGATGGGCTCGGATCCGGACGACTCGGTCGCGAACGGCTCCGGCGAGCTCCACGACACGAGCGGCGTCTGGATCGGGGACGCCTCGGCCTTCCCGACCGCCTCCGGCGTGAACCCGATGATCTCGGTCATGGCGCTCGCGCATCGCACGGCCGAGCAGATCGCAGCCGTCTCGTAGCGAGCAGCGAGCCGCCGCGCTGCGGGGAGGTAGCGGCCGGAGTTCCGGGTTTCTTGATCCTTTCGTATCGGTGAGTGGGCCCACGCGTGCTCGCGCGTGGGCCGAACGCGCTTACCGTCGCACGCATGCGATGCGAACGCGAGGCGACGAGAGGCGAGCTGGGCGTTGGAAGACGCGAGCGCGGCGCGGCGGGAGGCGAGCGGGGCGCGGCGACTGTCGAGTGGGTCGGCCTGATCCTGCTGGTGA
>JBBSNQ010000406.1:0-1577 GCA_038232575.1 Solirubrobacterales bacterium
CCGGTCTCGCGCCCCGAGATGGCGCGCATCCGCGGCGTCGCCTCGGACTCGGCGGTCGGGACGCTGCTCGAGCGCGGCCTGATCGACGAGTCGGGACGCTCGCGCTTCGGCGCCGTCCTCTACCGCACGACCGAGCTGTTCGAGAAGCTCTTCGGCCTCGACGCCCTCGACGCGCTGCCCGAGCTCGCCGGCTTCGACCCCTCGCCTGGCGACGAGCGCGAGCTGCGCGAGCGGCTGCTGAAGGCCGGCGAGGCGCGCGCGGGGGCCTGAAGGTCCCGCTACGGCAGCGAGCCGGCCTCGGCGAGCCACAGCGACTCGAACTCCATCACCTCGGCCAGCGTGTCGTAGTCGCGGTCGTAGTGCAGCACGGCCCCGCCGATCTCCTGCGCGGCCGCCGCTACGAGGTAGTCGACGATCGGGAGGCGCTGCGCGCCCCCGGAACGGTGGGCGAGCTGGCGCATCGCAGCCTCGGCCGTGCGGATGACGCCCGTCGTCAGGGGGGCGGGGCGGAGCGCGGAGAGCTCCTCTTGCAGCTCATCGAAAGCTCGCCCGTCCCTGGCGTTGAAGAGGATCTCGAGCCGCACGGCCGGGGCGATCCGGAGGCGATTCGCGCGCAGCGCCTGCCTCCACTGCTCGCGGACCGGTGCGTGGTGGGCACGTAACCATGCGGACGTGTCCACCACAAGCGGCAGATCAGGCCATAGGTCGTCGCTACTCGGTTGGCCAGGCATTGCGCTTGTCGCGCATCACGTCCAGGTCGACTCCCATGGTCTCGGGCGATTCGAAGCGGGCGGCGAGGTCCTCGATGAGGGCGCGCCGCTCGTCGCTCCGGGGTGCGCCTGCCAGGTGCCGCGCGCCGGCGATTGCCAGCTCGCGCACCTGGCCCGAGCGCGACAGCCCGCTCGGCAGATGCGGCGCCGCGTCCTGCAGCGCGCGCGCCAGGTCCGGGTCCTCGGTCACCTGGATACGTGGGTGGCGAGTGGGCACGACACCTTCAGTGTACCACTCTTGTACCACCGTCCCACGGAGCTTCTGCCTGGCGAAGCGTTTCCAGCGGCACGCCAGTCCGTCACGTTACAGTGTCATACATGTTCGCCGCTCGATCGAGGCTCACTGAGCGTTACGTGGACGAGGGTTTGCGCATGGACCAGCATCCCGGCATCGTCTTCCGCGACGGTCCCGCCGGCCGCCGCGCGGGCCTGGCCGTCGGGCCGGATGTCTGGGAGATCATCTCTGCCGTGCGCTCGAGCAGCCTCGAGGGCGAGTCCGCCGTGGCTGCGGCCGCCGACTGGGTGGCTTTGACCACAGCGCAGGTGCGATTCGCCGTCGGCTACTACGCCGAGTATCCGGACGAGATCGACGAGCGGATCCGCCTCAACATCGAGGAGGCCGACGCCGGCGAGGAGCGCTGGCGGCGTGAGCAGAACGCCCTACAACCGCGAGGTCGCGACGCTCGCGCCCGCGAGCTGGCCGCAGGCCGCGGCGATGTCGCGCCCCCGTGTGAGCCGCACCGTCGCCGGCACCCCGCGGCCGACGAGCGCCGACCGAAACGCCTCGATCGCCTCTGGACTCGAGCC
>JBBSNQ010000407.1:0-1577 GCA_038232575.1 Solirubrobacterales bacterium
CTGGTGGAGGCCGGTGTGGGCGCCAGATGACGCCGCCAGGCGCGCTCCCGGGCGTCCGAGTGGGCCGTGCTGGGCTCGAACTCGCTCCCGGCCGTGCGCTCAGGCGAGCGGCGCGCGCTAGAGCGGGTGCGGTGCGCTCAGGTGCTCTGAGATTCGCTCAGATTGCTACCACGAACGTTACCTTGGGCCTCGAACGCCGCCTCGACGAGCGCAGCCTCGTGGGCGCTCGGCGCGTAGTCGGCGTAGATCTGGGTCGTCGCGATGTCGCGGTGTCCCATCCACTCCATGAGCGTCCGCATGGCAACGCCGGCCGCGGCCATCCTGGTGCCGAACGTGTGGCGCAGGTCGTGGAAGCGCCGTGTCTCGTCGAGCCCGGCCGCCTTGAGCGCGACGCGGAAGCGCGCGAGGATCGCGGTGCGGTGCAGCGGCCCGCCGTGGTGAGGGTCGGCGAAGACGAGCGCGTCGCCGTGGTCGTCGCCGTCGAGGTCGCCGTATGCCGACTTGAACAGACGGTCCAGTGCGCCGGCAACGCGGTCGGCCATCGGGACGCTGCGCATCGAGCGCTTCGACTTCGGGGTGCCGTACTGCCCGCGCACGTAGTTGCGCCGCACGCGGATCCGCCCGGCGCGCCAGTCGACGTCGCACCACCGCAGCGCGATCAGCTCCCCCTGCCGCAGCCCGCTCATGGCGGCGGTCAGGTACAGCGCCCGGTCGATCGCCTCGAACGGTCCCGGCTTGGCGGCGGCGACGAGCAGCTCTACCTCGTCCACGTCGAGGAAGCGCACCTCGTCCGCCCGGTCGACTGCGGGCAGCTCGAGCCCGTCGCACGGGTTGACGGTCGCCCAGCGCCGCCGGGGCGCGCGGGCGTAGTTGAACAGTGCGGACAGGGTGCCGATGTAGTTGCGGATCGTCTTCGGGCTGAGCCCGTTCGACTCCATGAGCGCCATGAGGTCCTCGACGTCCTCGGGCCTGATCGAGTCGAGCGACCGATCAGCGAAGAACGGCGTCAGGTGGACGCGCACCGCGAGGTCGACGGCGATCAGCGTCGTTCGCTTGCGGCCACGGCGCTCTAGGTCGATCGCGTAGCGCGCCGCGACCTCGGCGACGGTCAGGCGCTCCCCTGCGGGCGCTGAGGGCCTCGTCTCGCCGATCAGGCGGCGCAGCTCGGCCTCGGCCTGGGGGCGCGTCAGCCCGTCGCGCGAGCCGGTGGCGCGCTTGTCGCCGATGCGGCGCTTGACCTGCCGGCCGTTGGAGCGCCAGTGCCCGTACCACGTCTCGGCGCCGTTGCGGTCGGTGCGGATGTAGAGGGAGCCGGTGCCGTAGGAGCGGCGGTTGGTCGGGTCGAGCTTCGCGGCCATCGTCAGCGGCCCCCGTAGCGACGATGCACCGCAGTGGCGCTCACGCCGAGCGCACGGCCCACGCCGCGCATGCCGACGCCGGCCGCGAGCGCGTCACGGGCCGCTTGATCGCGCACCCGCTCGGCGTCATCCAGCGCGCGCTGAGCGTGCGCGACGATCGCATAATGCTGCTGCCCCTCACGGGTCGCTACATGGCCTGGCAATCGTGGCATCTCGACC
>JBBSNQ010000408.1:0-1544 GCA_038232575.1 Solirubrobacterales bacterium
CCGCGGTAGCCCTTGGTTCGCTCGAGCGTCGCGCGCCGCTTCTTGCGCGCGTGGACGGAGCGCTTGACGCGGCTCATCGCAGCAGCTTCCGCACGCGCGGCTCGTCGACCTTGGCGACCTCGACCGGCCGCCCGAGGCGCCGTTTGCGCTTGGGGCTCTTCTTCTCGAGGATGTGGCTGGTCATCGCGTGGCGGCCGCGCAGCTTGCCGCTGGCGGTCTGGCGGAAGCGCTTCTTGGCGCCGGAATGGGACTTCATCTTCGGCATGGCCGACGGGGTATTCAAGCAGGCGACGCGAGCCCCGGGGACGAACCCGCGATCGGCGGGTACGATTGACGCAGCTCATGGGCGTCCGGAGGACACCGCTGCTGGCGGCCGGCAGCACAGCCGCATGGGAGCGCATCGAGGACGAGCGGCGACGCCTGCTCGCCGAAGGCGCCGCAGGAACCGTCGAGGAGCGACTCCGCCGTGGTCAGCGACTGTCCGTCCAGGCGGCGAGACTCCGTCGCGCGATCATCGACGATGAGCCCTCCGACGCCAGATCCTGAGCTCGACGCAATCACCCGCGCCCTGCTGCGCACAGGCGCTCGCTTCGTCGTGATCGGTGGGTTCGCCGTGATCGCCCACCAATACGTGCGGGCGACCCAGGACGTCGACCTGCTCGTGCCGGCCGAGGACGACGACAACGACCGCCTGCTGGAGCAGGCGCTGAGCGGACTGAACGCCGTTTGGGCCCACGACGGCTCGCCGCTGCAGGGCCGCGCCCTCACGGGGCGCGAGCACGCCCGGCTGCTCACCTCGCACGGCCTCGTCGACATCCTGCGCGAGGGCGCCCCGCCGCTGGACTTCGCCACTGTCGCGGCCGGCGCGGAGCAGGCGGACCTGGGCGATGGTCGCTTTCTGATCGCCGGCCTGCGCAGCCTCGTGTCGTTCAAGCGCCTCGCAGGGCGACCGCGCGACCGCCTCGACCTCGAGGAGCTGCGTGCGCTTCACGGCGAGCTGCCGATCGAATCGGTGCCGGGACTGGACGATTGAGGCGGTCGCCTGTTCGATCAACCGTCCCGGATGGCCCGTGCAGTCAGGTGGCCCGCTCGGCGGCGCCGCCGTTGGCCGCGGCGTCGTCGGTCTTGCGCCGCGTCGGCGAGAGCAGCATCGTCATGTTGCGCCCGTCCTGGATCGGGCGCTGCTCAACGGTCCCGAGCTCGGCGACGTCCTCGGCCAGGCGCAGCAGCAGCGCCTCGCCGCGCTCGGGATGGGTCTGCTCGCGGCCGCGGAACATGATCGTGACCTTGACGCGGTCGTCGCCGTTGAGGAAGCGCACGACGTGGTTCTTCTTGGTCTCGTAGTCGTTGTCCGCGATCTTCGGCCGCAGCTTGATCTCGCGCACGTTGACCTGCTTCTGGTGGCGCTTGGCGGCCTTTACCTTCTGCTCCTGCTCGTACTTGTACTTCGAGTAGTCGCGCACCCGGCAGACTGGCGGCTTGGAGTCGGGCGCGACCTCGACGAGGTCGAGGTCGCGGTCGCGCGCGTAGGTGAGCGCCTCCTC
>JBBSNQ010000409.1:0-1538 GCA_038232575.1 Solirubrobacterales bacterium
AGCTCCTCGCGCAGCCCGTCGATCAGATTGAGGGAGGGGCGATGATCGTGACTATCTATCAATCGATCATTGCCAGGCTGTGGCTGGCATCCCGGAGGAGGGGAACCCAGGGCACGCGACCGAGCGCTTCGCGGGATGTGCGTGGAGTAGGGCTTGTCCACTACCGCGACTCGCGCTGCGCGTGCGCGGCGCGCGACTCGGCGAAGTCGTAGTCGACCTCCCCCAGCGCGATGCCGCGCAGGTGCTCGACCGCCTGGCCGTACCGGTCACCGGGCGGGCTCGGTGGTCCTCTCGTCGAGCAGCGCGAGGTACTCGTCACCAACCGAGCCGGCCGGACCTCGTCGGCCGTGTCCGCGATACTCGCGGCGTGGAGTCGGTCGACTTCCTCGTCGCACGCAACCCCGACGCCGACAGCTCGCTGCCCTACCTGCTGCACGTCCCGATCGGCGGCGGGCTGGCGCTCAAGGCACGCGAGGCCTGGCCGCGGGCGAGCCGCGTCTACTGCCACCCGCTCGAGAGCGACTGGCCGCGCGACGCGGAGATCGTCGAACGCGCGGCCGTGCGCCACTGCCGCCGCCGCGGGGCGGCGATCGACCTCGTGCTCGACCGTCGCTCCAACCACCGCTCGCAGTTCATCTTCACGCGCCACCGCGGTCGCGAGCTGGTCTTCTGGCAGACCGCCAAGGCGGCCCGGTCGGCGCGACCGGGGTCGCGCGTGCCCAAGCGGCGCGCGGCGGGCGTCGAGACCCTGCGCATCGCGGTCGACACGCGCGAACGCTACCCCTACAAGTTCGCCGCGCGCGACGAGGTCGAGCCGCTGCGCCAGGCGCTCAGCGCGGGCGACTACGCGGTGCTCGACTGCGACGGCCGGGCGCTGGCCGCCGTCGAGCGCAAGACGCTGGAGAACCTCGCGGCCTCGCTCAACGACGGCTCGCTCGCACTCCAGCTGACCGAGCTCTGCGAGCTGCCGCGGGCCGCGCTCGTGGTGGAGGGCAGCTACTCCCGCCTGCTGCGCTCCGAGCACGCGCCGCCGGGCTGGCTCGCCGACCTGGTCGCGCGGCTCCAGGTGCGCTACCCCAACGTCGCGATCGCCTTCTGCGAGTCACGCAAGCTGGCCGAGGAGTGGACCTACCGCTACCTGGCCGCGGCGGCGGCGGAGGCGGGAGAGCCGGCTGGGGGCGAGTAGCCTCATAGATGGCGCCCGACCGGCGTGGGAGACCGAGACCCGGCCCCGGTACGCTCGACGCGCCGTGCCGGCCGATCCGCTCGCCTCCTTCACCCCCACCGTCCGCGACTGGTTCGCGCGCTCCTTCGCCGGTCCGACGCCCGCTCAGGAGCAGGCCTGGCCCGCGATCGCCGGCGGGGAGCACGTGCTCGTCTCGGCGCCGACCGGCTCGGGCAAGACGCTCGCCGCGTTCCTGTGGGGCCTCGACCGGCTCGTCGCCGAGCCGCGGCCGGCCGGCGCCGAAGCCGGCCAGCGGCGCACGCGGCTCGTCTACGTCTCGCCACTGAAGGCGCTCTCCTATGACGTCGAGAAG
>JBBSNQ010000410.1:0-1531 GCA_038232575.1 Solirubrobacterales bacterium
GAGATGCGGCCGCAGCGCGACCTCCGGTCGAAGCAAGAGCACGACCGGAGGTCAGACCCGCCGCCGGGCGAGCCCGCCTTCGACCCGCAGCTTCCAGGTGCGCCGGTCGAGGATCCTCCCCGCTGGTGGGGAAACCACCTCAGCGAGGTTCGCTGGCAGCTCGAGATGTATCGCATGCTCGTCGACCCGGTCTTTCGCGGGCACGGCGTTCCACGCGGCGACGGGCGCCCGGTCCTGCTGATGCCCGGCTTCGGCGCCGGCGACTACACGCTCTTCGTGCTGGGGGAGTGGCTTCGCCGCCTCGGCTACGCGCCCTCCTTCGCGGGCTTCTTGACCAACACCGATTGCTCGAACCGCGCGCTCGAGCGCGTCGAGCGGAGCGTCACGCGCCTGCACGAGCGCCACGGGCGCCGGGTGGCGCTGATCGGGCACAGCCGCGGGGGCCACTTCGCCCGCGCGATGGCCAGCCGCCATCCCGAGCAGGTCTCGCACGCGATCTCGATGGGCGCCAACCTGCGCGGTATGCGCGGCATCAGCGCTCCGACCCAGGGCGCGCTCTGGCTGACGCGCGCCGTTCAGCGCCGGATCGGCCGCGCCGAGGGCCCGGGCTGCCTGACCGACGCGTGCACGTGCGACTTCGCGCGCGACTTCGGGCGCCCCTTTCCCGAGCACCGCGTCAAGCTCACGAGCATCTACTCGAAGGGCGACGGCGTCGTGCGCTGGGAGGGCTGCATCGTGCCCTACGGCGACAACGTCGAGATCACCGGCAGCCACGTCGGGCTCGCGTTCAACCGCAAGGCCTACAGGGAGATCGGCCGGGCACTCGCCGAGCCGGCGCTCGCGAGCTGAGCGGAGCGGGGACGCCGGCGAACGGAGGGCAGCCGCGTGGAGATATACGAGCCGGTAGCAAGGACGAGCGTCGAGACCATCAGGCGGTACGGGCAGCTCGCCGATCGTGGTGGGGCGGCCGAGGTCGCCGCGCAGGCCTGGACGGAGGCGGGATTCGGGGATGAGATGACAGCGCGCTGGCTCGAGGCGCGCTGCTTCGATGCCGGGGCGGCGCGTGCGCTGACCGAGCTTGGCGTCACGCCGAAGCAGGCCGCCGTGCGCACGCGAGACGGCGGCGGCTACACGGACACGATCGCCTGCAAGGTGGCAGGCAACGACCTGACCCCGCGCCAGGGCGCGGCCCGGTGCCTGTCGAGCAGATGACCCGAGCCGCGGCGCGGGAGCCGCCGCCGTCCGGCCAGAGCTGAGCCGTGGGCGGACGGCTCTCGGCGGAACCCGGGCCCCTCAGGCCCCGGTGTACTCGCCGAACTCCTCGCGCATGACGCCTGAGACCTCGCCGATCGTCGCGTGGTCGGCGAGCGCCGCGCGGATCGGATGGAGCAGGGTGCCCTCCCCGAGCGCGACCTCGCGCAGCTCCTCGAGCCGCTGACCTACCAGCCCCTGGTCGCGGTCCTCCTTGAACGCCTTCAGGCGCTCGACCTGCTCGCGCTCTGACTCGGGGTCGACCCTGAGCGTCTCGGGC
>JBBSNQ010000411.1:0-1525 GCA_038232575.1 Solirubrobacterales bacterium
GAGCAAGTTGGGCGACATCGGAGCCGCGATCGGTGACGATGAACGACTCGCCAGCCGCAGCCCGCTGCGCATACCGGCTGAGGTTCTGCCTCATCTCGCGGATACCGATTCTCTCCATGTGCGTCATTGTAGCGCTCGCGGCGCGGGAGGCTCTTCGAGACTGGGAGGGCTCTTCGAGGTCGGGAGCCGTGAGCGGCGGCGCTCACGGCCCGCCCCGCGTCGGGATCTCGGGGTGCCCGCCCATCTCCGGCGCGTCGGACTGCATGCCCTCGGCGCTGCGGGCGTAGCGGCGCACGAGCGGCTGGGCGCTGACGCCGTGAGCGACGACGCTCGCCAGCACGGTCACGGTCATCGCCGCCATGATCAGGTCGATCCCGGGCAGCCCGGGCGCCTCCTCGAGCACCACGAGCGCGAGGATGATCGAGGCGAGGCCGCGCGGCCCGAACCAGGCGATGAAGGCGATCGAACGCCCGCGCAGGCCCGACCCGAGCAGCGAGATAGCCACCGGGACCATGCGGACGATCGTGAGGCTGAGGGCTCCGAACAGCACGACCTCCCACGTGGCGGCGGCGAGGAACTCGAGCGCCGCGACGCCGAAGATGAAGAACACGGCCAGGTTGAGCAGCTGGCCCTCGTCCTCGGCGAAGTCGAGGATCTGCTTCCCGCACCGGGTGGTGATCCGTCCGACGACGAGGCCGCCGGAGAAGGCGGCGATGAACCCGTTGCCGCCGATCTGCTCGGCGGCCGCCCAGGCGAGCACGGCGATGGCGAGGATCGAGAGCTGCTGAAAGACGCCGGTGATCCAGTTCCGCCTGACAGCGTTCTCCACCAGCCAGCCGCCGAGTCCCCCCGCCACGATCCCGACGAGCGCACCGAGGCCGATCTGCTGCGCGGCGAAGCCGATCCACTGCGGCGCTCCCCGCTCCGACTCCTCCATGGCGAGGGCCAGGAAGAGGAACAGGAACGGGATTGACAGTCCGTCGTTGAGGCCGCTCTCGACGTTCAGCGCTTGGCGCACCCGCGCCGGCACCAGCTCACTCGATACGACCGCCTGACCGAGCGCGGCGTCGGTCGGGGCGAGGATCGTCGCGATCACGGCTGCCTCCCAGAGGTCGAGCTCGGTGAGCAGGAGCGAGGCGGCCAGCACGCCGGCGGCGATCGTCAGCGGCATGCCGAGGCCGAGCAGCCGTGCGGGGAAGCCCGCGTTGCCGCGCAGCACGCGCAGGTCGATGCGCGAGGCGTCGGAGAAGAGGACGACGACGAGCGCGACCTCGGCGACCGTCAGCGCCGGCCCGCTCGTCAGCTCCAGGCCTGCGACGTCGAGGACCGCGGGCCCGGCAAGGATCCCGGCCCCGACGAAGATCATCGGGGCGCTCAGCGGGGTACGCTCGAGCCGTTGGGAGACGAGCCCGTAGACGAGCACCACCGCGGCGATGATCCCGAGATCGAGCAAGCGCGCCCGACTCTATGCGGCCACCTTGGTCACGGGCCGGACCGCCGCCCAGGACGGCTGAGATTCGCATGA